>JAXJSN010000100.1:0-21157 GCA_036310085.1 Ruminococcus sp. | reverse complement strand
TATAATATATTTTAAGTATATATTCATATCAAAATCGGCTATACGCTCTATTTTGTTAGCATTTAGCCACTTGAATAATTTTCATATGGTACCTCTTGTACGGTACTCGCTTTTTATGAAAGGAGATTGTTATGTTACATCTTTTATTAAGCGGTAATTTTAGTTTTGCTGATATTGTTGCTCAGCTTTTAGCGGTTGTACTTATTATATTTTTAATTCTGCCGTTCCATGAGTGGGCACACGGATTTACTGCATCACTGTTGGGTGATAATTATGCAAAAAGCAGGGGAAGAGTATCTTTTAACCCTTTGCGTCATTTTGACCCGATTGGTGCAATATTTATGCTCATTTTCGGTTTTGGTTGGGCAAAGGCTGTTCCGATTAACCCCAATAACTTTAAAAGACCAAAGCTTGGTATGGCTATAACTGCAATTATGGGTCCTTTCGCTAATCTTATAGCGGCTATGGTAGGTATGCTTGTTCGTAACTGTATTATGGTGTTTGCTTATGAGTTTTATTTTTCGGCTGTTGGCGAGTTTATTGATTCGTTTTTATTGTTCTATATAATTTGCAATATTAGCCTTGCTATTTTCAATCTCATTCCTATTCCGCCTCTTGACGGTTCAAAGGTGCTTTTCCTGTTTTTGCCTGACAATGCAGTTGAGTTCTGTTACAGATATCAGAATGCTTTCTTTATTGCTCTTATGGTGTTAATCAATTCTAATGTATTTAGCATATTTACTGATTGGGCAGTTCTCGGATTGTATAATAGCTTAACTTCTATTGCGGCATTGCCATTTTTACCTTTTGTTTAAATTTCAGGGGTGAGGAATTGGAAACTCAGCTTCAGTACAAGCTACCTGCGTTTGAAGGTCCGCTTGATTTATTGTTAAACCTAATTTCAAAAAATAAAATAGATATTTACGATATTCAGATTTCCGAGCTTTTAGAGCAGTATATGGAGCAGATTAACCGTATGCAGGAAGATAAGCTTGATATAGCATCTGAATTTCTTACAATGGCATCTCGTCTTGTGTATATAAAATCGGTTATGCTTTTGCCAAAATACGAGGAAGAGGCTGAGGAGTTAAAAAAGGAACTTACCGGTCAGTTACTTGAATACGCAGTGTGTCGTGAAATGGCGGCAAAGCTTGGCACGATTTACGATTTTGACACATATTTTCGTGATGCGTCGCCTGTTGAGTATGATTTGACATATAACAGGATTCACCCAAGTGAGGACATAGCCAAGGCTTATGTCAGTGCGGTTGGCAGAGGTAAGCGTAGATTACCACCACCGGAAAATGCGTTTAAAGGCATTGTGTCGCATAAAATCGTTTCAGTAAACAGTAAGATCATTCATCTTATGAGAAGATTATGGCACGGTAAAAAGCTTGAATATCACGAGATTTTTGAGGTGTGTGAGGGTAAAAGCGACCTTGTTGCTACATTTCTTGCAACACTTGAGCTTGTAAAGGGAAAGCGTATTC
The DNA here is from genome assembly GCA_036310085.1 of Ruminococcus sp. GTDB lineage: Bacteria > Bacillota > Clostridia > Oscillospirales > Acutalibacteraceae > Ruminococcoides. Next base: position 19,667 of record JAXJSN010000100.1, on the reverse strand, counting down.
GTATAGAAGGCTCAGGAGATTATGCTGTTGTCAGAATGCTTGACAATGACGAAAAGGAGATAAATAATGGCTGATATTAATTATTCTGCCGCTATTGAGGCTATTTTGTTTGCAAACGGTGCGTCAGTTAGTCTTGATAGAATTGCACAGGCTCTTGATATTTCTAAAAGAAAAACAGAAGAACATATTTCTTCACTTATAAATGATTATAACTCGTCCGATCGTGGAATAACAATAATAAAGCTTGGTGATTCTTACCAAATGGTTTCTCGCAAGGAATATGCTCCGCAAATCAGAACAGTAATGGATTTACGCAGAAATACTCCGCTTTCTCAGGCAGCCCTTGAGGTTCTTGCTGTTGTTGCATATAACCAGCCTGTAACCAAAGCTTTTGTTGAGCAGGTGCGTGGAGTTGATTGCAGCGGCGTTATAGGTAGCCTTTCGGCAAAAGGACTTGTAGAAGAAAAAGGCCGTCTTGAACTTCCGGGCAGACCATTACTTTATGGTACGACAGAGAATTTTTTGCGTTGTTTTAATCTTTCTAGTCTTGAGGATTTACCGCCTTTACCAGAAAATGATGAGGAAAAGGACAAGACTAACGAAGATGATAATTCTGTAAAAGATTCTGAGAATGAAATATCTGAAAGTAAAGAATAATCTTAAAGATAGTGATTAACATAAATTTATAGAATAAAGATAGGGATGATACCCTTGCTTTGGTTGTATATTTTACTTGTTTTTTTATTATTGATTTTAATAGTTTTACTTTTACCTGTAAGAATTTATGTAAGCTATTATAAGGATATAAAAGTAAATTTATATATAGGTTTTGTAAAATTACAGCTTTTACCTGAAAAGGAAAAGAAAAAAGTTAAAAAATCTACTGATAAAAAAACAGATAAACACAAAAAGAAAAAAGACGAACCTGCTAAGTCGAATTTTTTTAAGGAAAAAGGACTTGCAGGACTGCTTGAAATAATAAAAAAAGTTTCTGAACTTGCTGCAAATGCATTAAAAGACTTTTTTAAACACATAATAGTAAAAAATCTTATGCTTAGTGTAAGTGTTGCAGGCGAAGATGCGGCTGATACAGCTATAAAATATGGCGAATATTGTGCCGCTGTATATCCTGCAATTTCGCTTATTGCAGGAGCTGTTAAGTGCAAAAACTATGGAGTAGATATAACTCCCAATTTTAACGAAAATGCTGAAACCGAGTTTAGCTTTGAACTTGATGCAAAAGTATTAATACTGTGGATAGTGGCTCTCGTGCTAAAGCACGGATTTAAAGGAATAAAATTATTGATAGAATTAAAAGGAGAATAATTATGGAACATCCCATTGGAAATCTAATGAATACTACTATGGATAAAATAAAGGAAATGGTTGATGTCAATACTATTGTCGGCGAGCCTATTACTTCTCCGGATGGAACTCTAATTATACCAATTTCAAAGGTTAGTTATGGCTTTGCGGCAGGTGGTTCTGACCTTCCTACCAAAAAAGAGAATAAGGATTGTTTCGGTGGTGGTAGCGGTGCAGGTATTACAATTCAGCCTGTAGCTTTTCTTACAGTTTATAAGGGCGAAGTTAAAATGCTTCCTATTGAAAAATATGACGGTGCAACTGACCGTGTTGTAGGTATGATTCCTGATGTAATTGATAAGGTTAAGGATATATTCAAAAAGGATAAAAAGCAGAATAACGATGATTTTTCTGAAATTACAAAGGATGACGAAATTTAATTTACTGTCATTTTACAAACTGCAAAGGTAATACAGCTATCAGTTCAGACATAGTATATGTATGAGGTGTAGCTTGTGAAAAAATTAATTTCAATTCTTTTATGTATATCACTTTTGTTTTGCTGTGTAATTACAGCAAGGGCAGAGGAAAAGCTGTTATTGCCGACAACTTCGGCTGAGGCTTATGTGCTTTATTGTGCTGATAACGGAGAAATTATTAGTTCTTTAAATGAAAATAAAAAAATGAAGCCTGCAAGTACCACTAAGCTTATGACAACGCTTATCGCTCTTGAACAGGCGGCGTCATCAAACAAAAAACTTGCTTTTACCAATGAAATGATTGCAGAAGGTAGCTCTATGTACCTCAAAACAGGTGAGGTTGTCACCTTAAAGGATTTAGCGGCAGGTATGCAAATGGCATCCGGTAATGATGCGGCTAATGCTGCTGCTATGACAATTTCGGGCAGTAAAGAAAAATTTGCAGAGCTTATGAATACTTACGCAAAACGCATTGGAATGAAAAATACACATTTTGTTACACCTAGTGGGCTTGACGATGAAAATCATTATTCAACTGCTTATGATATGGCATTACTAATGACCTACGCACTTGAGAATGAAGATTTTGCAAATCTTACTTCTCAAAAAAGTGCGACAGTTGAGTTTGTAAAGCCTGCATCAAAAAGAACTACTTATTCAAATCACAATAAGCTTTTGTCGAGATATGAGTATTGTATAGGCGGCAAAACAGGTTATACAATGGCGGCAGGCAGGTGTCTTGTATCTGCCGCAAAAAAGGACGGCTTAACCCTTGTATGCGTTACACTTAATGACCGCAACGATTGGGATGACCACATCGCATTGTATAATTACGGATTTGATAAGTATTCTTTATATGAAAGTGACGAGAGTGATTTTTATATAGAAGTGCCGTGTGTTGGCGGCAATAAGGATACTGTTACGCTTTCAGCGAATGAAAGCTGTAGCTTTGTTTTAAATTCAGAGCATAAAAATATAGTAAAAAGAAAAGTCTACTGCGACAGCTTTTTATATGCTCCGATAAGCAAAAATGATTCATACGGAAGAATAGATTATGAGTTAAACGGAAAAACCGTGACAAGCGTTGAGCTTGTTGCAGTTGAAGATATTAATTATAAAAAAGAAAATAAAAACTTTTGGGAATTTATAAAGGAAATGTTTACATATGGCTAAAGTAGAACCAATTAGATTACAAAAAATGATTTCACAATGCGGTATAGCTTCTCGCAGAAAAGCAGAGGAGCTTATTAAACAAGGACATGTAAAAGTAAACGGCAAGGTGGCTGACCTTGGTGACAAGGTATTGCCTACCGACAAAGTTTATGTCAGAGGCAAAAGAATTATTATGCCTAAGTCTGCACCAAGATATATTATGCTTAACAAGCCTCGTGGATTTATAACTACTATGAGTGATGAGCGTGGCAGAAAATGTGTAGCTGAGCTTGTTGAAGATGTAGGTGAAAGAGTATATCCTGTAGGCAGACTCGATAAGGATTCAGAGGGTATGCTTGTTCTTACAAACGACGGTGAGTTTGCTAATAAAATTATGCATCCTCGCAACAGCGTTTACAAATTTTATAGAGTAACAGTTCGCCCTTCAATTACTGAAGAACAGCTTATTAAGCTTGAAACAGGTGTTGAGATTGACGGAAGAAAAACAGCTCCGGCTCAGGTTCATGTGCTTCATCAGGAGCCTGGCAGAGTTGTTCTTGAAATGATTCTTCACGAAGGAAAAAACAGAGAAATAAGAAAAATGTGTGATGCAGTTGGACTTGAAGTTGCAAGACTAAAAAGAACACAAATAGGCGGCGTAAAAATGGGTATGCTAAAACAAGGAGATTGGCGTGATCTTACTGAAACTGAGATTAAGAAGCTTCTTGCAAACCCATTCGATAACAGTAAGCTTTAATTGCAGAAAAATTAAATAATATAATTTAAGTAAGATAAATTAAAATTCGTCTTGGTTAAGATAACGCTTAATCTAACCTAAAAAATAAAAGTTTTATCTTTTTATTTGATAAACTTTTATTTTTTATACCTTTGATTTGCGTTTTATTATACCGCTGAATTTTAATTTATCTTTTTTTATTATCTATAAAATAAGATTGGAGAAAGTAAAATGAGTATTGAAAAAATCAATCAAGCTAAAGCAGAAATTTATCAATCTTCTGCTTATAAGTTAATTACAGAATTTTTTGATGCTGACACTTTTGTTGAAATTGATGCTTTTGTAAAATCAAGCGATAGCTTAGCTGAAGTTGTTGCAGGCTTTGGCACGGTTGAGGGTATGCCTGTTTATGCATTTGCTCAAAATAGCGATTTTTGCGGTGGAGCATTAAGTAATGCTCAAACTGTAAAGCTTAAAAAGCTTTATAATATGGCACATATGACAGGTGCACCTGTTTTTGGTTTTTATGATAGTATAGGTGGCAGACTTGCTCAGGGTACAGATTTGCTTGCAGGGTGTGGGAAGGTGTTTAAAAGCTCAGCCGATCTTTCAGGTGTAGTTCCTCAGGTTTCTGTAATTTTAGGTACTTGCTTAGGCATAAATGCACTTAATGCCGTAAATGCTGATATTGTAATAATGAGTGAAAAAGCTCAGCTTTCTCTGTCTGTAATCGGTGAAGATTCAAGTGCCGATTATAATGAAGAAAACGGAATCTCAGCTCTTACAGTCAAGGATACTCAAGAGGCGGTGTCAATCGCACGAAAGCTTGCTTTATATCTTCCTTCAAATAATCTTTGTATGCCTGTGCAGTCTTTTGTGGAAGAGTCAAATCCGAATAGCAGTTGTATGGTTAATAAAATTGCAGACAGTAATACCGCAATTGAGCTTTTTAAATCTTATGGAAATAATGCAACTGTAAATCTTGTAAGAATTGACGGTGAGGTTGCAGGTGTTGTAAGCACCGAGGGTGGAAATCTTGAGTTAAAATCAACTGAAAAAATTGCAAGGTTTGTCAGATTTTGCGATGCTTTTTCAATTCCAATTATTACTTTTGTAGATTGCAATGGTTTTGAATCTATAAAATCTGCTTGTAAAGTAATTTCAGCCTATGCAGAAGCTACAACAGTAAAAATTTCGGTAATTAAAGGAAATGCAATCGGCTCTGCATATATCGCACTTGCAGGAACAGGTGGCAATGCTGATATTGTCTATGCTTTTCCAAAATCAATTATTTCACCGATTAATACCGAGGCGGCAACATTTATTATGGCTCCCGAAAGAATGAAAGTGCCGGTTTCTGAGCAAAGAGCAGTTGCTGATAATTTTGCTCAGGAAAACCTTTCAGCATTTAATGCGGCACAAAATGGATATATTGATGGCATCATAGAGGAATCAGAACTTAGACAGACTTTAATCTCGGCACTTGATATGCTTTCAGGTAAGCGTGTTTTAACTATTGCAAAAAAACATTCTACCATATAAATTAAATGTTTTCTAAATATAAGGAGATTACTACAATGAAAAACTTAAAAATCATAGTCAACGGCACTTCATATGATGTTCAGGTGGAGGAGTTAAGCTCTGCTTCATCAGTAAATTCAGCTCCTGCTCCTGTTGCACCGACCCCAGTGGCTGCTCCAAAGCCTGTAGTTTTTGCAAGTCCGGCAGGCTCTGTAGCGGTAAAAGCACCTATGCCGGGTACTGTTGTAAATGTTGTTGTTTCTGTAGGTCAGAGTGTAAAATCAGGAGATGATCTTGTGTTTATCGAGGCTATGAAGATGGAAACACCTGTAAAAGCACCACAGGACGGAAAAATTGCAACTGTAGAAGTTACAAAGGGCGAGTCAGTCGATTCGGGTAAGGTGCTTGTAACACTTGATTAAATCTATGGAGAAAGGAAAGCTAAAATGTCTAAGAAGATTAAAATAACGGAAACGGCCTTGCGTGATGCTCATCAGTCGCTTATTGCTACCAGAATGACAACGGAAGAAATGCTTCCGGTTCTTGAACAGCTTGATAAAATCGGATACTATTCACTTGAATGTTGGGGTGGGGCAACATACGACTCCTGCCTTAGATTTTTAAATGAAGACCCTTGGGACAGACTCCGTACTATCCGTAAGCACTGTCCTAATACAAAGCTTCAAATGCTTTTCAGAGGACAAAATATGCTTGGTTATCGTCATTATGCAGATGATTGCGTTGAGTATCTTGTTCAGCGTTGTATTGCTAACGGAATTGATATTATCCGTATTTTTGATGCACTTAACGATATAAAAAATCTTGAAACGGCGATTAAAGCGGCAAAACGAGAGGGGGGACACGCTCAGGTAGCAATCAGCTTTACAACAGGTTCGGTTTTTACCGATGATTATTATGTAGATTATGCAAAAAGAATTGCAGATACTGGTGCAGACTCAATCTGTATTAAAGATATGGCGGCACTTCTCACTCCTTCAAGAGCAGAAAGCCTTGTAAAGGCTGTAAAAAAAGCTGTGCCTGAGCTTTCTGTTCATATTCATACACATTATACATCAGGTCTTGCTTCAATGTGTTTATTAAAGGCAGTTGAGGCAGGTGCAGATGGTATAGATACTGCAATTAGTCCACTTGCATTAGGAACATCACACGCACCTACTGAATCAATGGTTGCGGCACTCCAGGGTACAGAATTTGATACTGGTATTGATATAAAAGCACTTGCTGAGATTCGTGCATACTTTATGACTTTGCGTGAAAAATATATTTCTTCAGGCTTGCTTGACCCTAAAATGCTTGCAACAGATGCAAAGGCACTTATTTATCAGGTTCCCGGTGGTATGCTTTCAAATCTTTTATCTCAACTTAAGCAGGCAGGTAAGGAAGATAAGCTAACTGAAGTTCTTGAAGAAGTACCACGAGTGCGTGAAGATTCCGGTTATCCGCCTCTTGTTACACCAACATCTCAGATAGTAGGTACACAGGCTGTTTTTAATGTAATTACTGGTGAACGCTATAAAATGTGTACAAATGAGTTTAAAGGGCTTGTAGCCGGTGAATATGGTACAACGCCTGTTCCTGTTGATCCTGATTTTCAGAAAAAGATTATCGGTGACAAAAAGGTTGTTAAGGGAAGACCGGCAGACCAGCTTGCACCAGAGCTTGAAAAACTAAGAAGTGAGATTGCAGAATGGATTGAACAACCTGAGGATGTTCTGTCGTATGCTCAGTTTCCTAAGGTAGCAATTGATTTCTTTGAAAAAAGACGAAATGCAAGGGTGGGTATTAATGCAGATAAGCTCGATTCCCAAAATAAGGTTCACCCGATTTAAGTTTTAAATTATTTTATTATTTATATATCAAAAGAGAACGGCAAAAATTTAAATGCCGTTCTCTTTTACTTAGTAAATTACTAGTGTTACAAGATATTTTCAGCTAAAGGTAATTCACCGTTTTTTATTGATTTCAACTCTTGTTTAACAGAGGTGCTTTTTTCTAAATAAAGACTGATGTTTTTATTTTCTGCCGCTGTTCGCATTTGTGATATTTCAATTCCTATGTTATCGGTGTATTGGTGAGATAATAAAAGATTAATTATCTTTGTGCTGTCTTCCCATTTTCGTTCTGTTTCTTTACATAGATTTATCGCTTCCAAAAAATCCTCTTGCTTAATTAGCTTGTCTGTTTTATGAATATAAGAGTTAAACATATCAGCTTTTGCATTAAGGTATCCTGTTTGTATTGCTGCTGCTGTAAAGGATAAAATAATAAATAATAATGCAATGTATATTCTTTTCATTTTTTATTCTCCTTCATTATAATATTGTAATTACTTGATGCATCTAAAGTCATAATAAAAATATCGGATAAACTTTTATTTTCGCTTTTAAGAATATCATAAATATCCGATAAGTCTTTTTGGCAAAGCTCAAGAGAGTGTTGTAATATTTTTCCGTCATTGATTACTACTGTTTCAATTTTATTGTCAGGTATACTAATTTTAAAATCAGATGCTGATGGTTGTCGTTTTTCAGGTTTTTCCAAAACGCTTACTGAACCATTGGTTTCAATTATGCAATATTGCACATCTTCTAAAGAAAAGATGCCTTGTTGCCGTAATTGTACGCATAAATCCTCAGTTGTAATCCTTAGCCTTCGCATTTGACTTTGCAGTATTTTGCCGTCCTTTATTATTAATACCGGTCCGCCGCAGATTATTTTTCTAAAAGTTACATTTTTCATCATAATCACACTTACAACGATTTCAAGTGAAATTAATATCAAAACGGGTATAACTCCGCTTAAAAGTGATTGATTATTGTTTTCAAGTGGAATGGTTGCAACCTCTGAAATCATAAGAGTAATAACCAGCTCACTTGGCTGTAAGTCACTGATTTGTCGTTTTCCCATTAGTCGAATTGCAAAGGTTACAAAAATATATAACAGTATAGTTCGTAATATTGAAATCAGCATATTATTACCTTGCGATATGCTTTAGCAGTATCGTTCCTTTCTCTAAATATTTATTGTAATTAATATTTGCCAAATAATATGGTATATTCCTTACATTTTTAAAAAGAATAATTACAGGTGATAATATGTATAATTCGTTGAAAGAAAATATTAACTTACTAAAAAAAGATTTTGCAAATTCTGCTGATTTTACTGTTAGAAATATGAAATTGGTATCACAAAATTCGGTTAAAGCGGCACTTATCACAATTGAGGGAATGTGTAACAAAGAAACAATCTCTTTGTCAATAATTAATCCTTTACTAATATATGATTTTGTTGATATGTCGCCTGATGAGATTGTCGATGAAATAAAAACATCTGTACTTTCGGCCAGCGAAGTAGTTGAATTTACATCCAAAAATGAAGCTATAATGTTTTCTACATCAGGTTTTGCGTTGCTTGCGGTTGACGGAACAGACAGAATGCTTGCAATTGGTGTTCAGGGGTTTTCGTTCAGAAGTGTAAGTGAGCCTGAAAGCGAGGTTGTTCAGCGTGGTTCAAGAGAAGGGTTTACCGAACCTTTAAGAATTAATATGACTCTTATCAGAAGACGAATGAAAAGTCCCGACCTTGTCTTTGAGACCTTTACGGTAGGTAAAAACTCCCAAACTCAGCTTATGATATGCTATCTGCAAAAAGCTGTATCTTCAAAAATTCTTAATGAAGTAAGGCAAAGACTTAGTAATTGCGACCTTGAAACGGTATTTGCATCAGGGTATCTTACGGAATATCTTGATGATAAAAATACTAAGTCGCTATTTTCAGGTGTAGGAATTTCCGAACGCCCCGACACAGTTTGCGGTAAGATTACTGAAGGGCGAATTGCTATTCTTATTGACGGAACACCTGCAGTTATTATTGTACCGCATTTATTTGTTGAAGAATTTCAAAGTGTTGATGATTATTCAAACCGTCCGTATTATGCTTCATTTATACGCATATTAAAGTATCTGGCTTTTTTGGTTGCAGTGTTTTTGCCGGGGATTTATACCGCATTTGCTCAGTTTCATCCTGATTATTTTCCAACAGGTTTGCTTATTAAAACCTCTGAGTCATTGGCACAAACGCCGCTTTCAGTTACCTTAGAGGTTGTTTTAATAACTTTTGTTTATGAAGTAATGCGAGAAGCGGGGTTAAGGATTCCTCGCCCATTAGGTCACGCAGTCAGCATAGTGGGTGCGTTAGTTATAGGTGAAAGTGCGGTAAGTGCAGGAATTATCAGTTCATCAACACTTATGGTTGTTGCTACTGCGGCAATTTGCAGTTATGTAACATCTCCTTTGTATCCGCCTATAACCGTTCTTCGTTTTGCATATGTAATTCTAGGTGGAATTTTTGGGTTATGGGGAATAGTGCTTTTTGCTTGTCTTATTCTTGTTAATATGTGTAGCAAAACATCATTTGGAGTACCGTATATGTCATCTATTGCACCATTTTCGTTCAGAAGAATGAGAGATGTATTTGTAAGAGCTGATTGGAAAAGACTTTCAAAGCATACAATTAAGGTTCAAAAATTTCCGGAAACGGAGGATGTAAAATGAGTAAAAATCAAAATAACTCATCAAGTCAAATAATGATTGCTCTGTTTGTTTGCTTAATTTTCATTCCTCTTGTACAAAGCATTTATAATAAAACCGATATTTCTTTTCCTCTTGCAATAATTGCGGCAGTTATATCGACAGTTTTTATTTTTCTTATGTTTATTCCTACTATTGTAATTGGCAAAAAAACAGGGCTTGATTTTTTTAGCTACGCTTCAAAAATTACGCCCAATGCAATAATATTTACTGCGGCATTTTATGGATTGTATTTTGTTTACACAGCGGTATATTTTCTTACAAATTATACGGATATGATGATAGCAAAGGTTAATCCCGATGCAAATAAATATGTTATCGCATTGCTTGTTCTTGCTGCTTGTTCCTACGGAGCATGGAAAAGTGCAAATGCCCTTATTCGTTGTGCTGTATTTTTGTTTGCGTTTATATTCATAGCATTATTGCTGATTTTTTGTGGCAATATAAGTAATATTGATTTTCAAAATGCAGATTTGCAAATTGCAGGGAGTATACCGGATTTTATAAAATGTGTATCATACCTTGAGGTTGGAGCAGTCGTTAGTATAATTTTTAGTTGCTTATCGGGCGGAACGCAAAACTTTAATTTCCGCAGATTAATTGCTATGCTTGCGGGTTATTTTATTGTGCTTGCACTTTCTATCTTTTTCATCTTTTTTGTGTTATCAGATTTCGGAAAGTTTCAGAGTTATCAATTTTCTATATTATCAAAGACAACACAGCTTGGTAATATTAAAGAGTTTGATAGTATTTTTCTTATAATTTCTACAATGTCTGCATTTATGTTAATTTCTGTCATTACTGTTTGTATGAGTAAAATTACAAATTGTCCTGAACAATATAAAATCAATGGTGGTTTTTGTTTGCTTGTATTTATATTGTATTTGTGTACGGAAAATAATTTTGCAGTTAAACAAATATTGCTTAACTCAAATGTAATTATGATTCTTACTATAATTGGTGCAATCATAATTCCCTGCGGATATTTGTCAGCACTTAGGAGGATAAAAAATGATTAAATACGGCTTATGTTCAGTATTGATTATTATATTGTTAATGTTTTCGGGGTGTTCAGATGATAAGCGAATTGACAAAGCTTTACTTGCCGAATCAGTATCAGTAAGTGTCGATAAACAAAATTTCGAATACACATTTTATATGATTGGAAGTGAAGATAAGGTTAAGAGTGTAAGCATTAAGGCTAATAGTTTTTCGCAGGCGTATTTTAGAGCAAAAGAAAAATATATTCCTAATCTGTCGCTTGCAAAGCTTGAATTATTTATTTTTGACGAAAAAATTTCATATGATAAATTAAAGAGTGATGTAGAATATGTAGCTCATAGCGATTCAATTTCCCCTTTAGCAATGATAACTCTTGCTGACGGAAAAGCGATAAAATATGTAAACGAAACTAAAGAGGCACCGGAGCATATAAAACAACTTATTTTTCAGATTAAGAAAAAACTACCGAAACTAAGAAATAATATTTTATCAATCTTTAATAATTTTAATCGTAGAACAAGTGAGATATTTTGTGTACCATATATTAATTCCGATAAAGAATTAAATGTTGATTTTCGTATATTTTCTTCAAATAAATGATAAAAAACTTAAAAAAATTGAAAAATAATTCATAAAAAGACTTTATACCGCCGCTTTTATGGTGTATAATAGACTTGTTATTTTATACCCAATTCTAAGGAATCGCTGAATAAATCACGCTAAAAGTTGTTTACGCATCTTGCTTGCATATTTCCAGTCAGTATTACCGAGGTTTATTTGTGCAACCTGTCGAAAAATCTGACGGCACAATATGTACAAACAATTTAATTAGTGTTTCCCTAAGAATTAAAATTATTAAGGCGGTGTTACTATGTCTGCTGAATTATCTGTTGCTTTATCTAATATTGTTGATTACCTAAAGCTGAATAAAATATATTGTCCTGATAAATATGATGAAATCCATATTTCCTCTGCTGAAGTAAATCGTCCGGGTCTTGAACTTACGGGATATTTGGAGTTTTTTAATAATAAGCATATTCAGGTTTTTGGAAATACTGAGTTTTCGTATCTTGGTAGATTTGGTGCAGAGGCTCAAAGAATGGTTATTGATTCAATTTTTAGCTTTGGGCCGCCTGCTGTTATTATTTGTCAGGGAATAGAAGTGCCTGTAGCAATTCTTGAAAGTGCTAAATTGCATCAGGTTACAATTCTTACTACAGGCGATACTACCTCAGGGCTTATTGCATCTCTTGTACAGTATCTAAATCGTATGCTTGCACCCAGAATTACTCGTCACGGCGTTTTGGTTGAAGTATATGGTGAGGGTTGCTTATTGCTTGGTGATAGCGGTGTTGGTAAAAGTGAAACAGCAATTGAGCTTATAAAGCGTGGCCACCGACTTGTTGCCGACGATGCGGTAGAAATACGCAGAACCTCTACTTCAACACTTATTGGTCAGTCACCTGCAAATATCAGGCATTTTATTGAGCTTAGAGGTATAGGTATTATAAATGCTCGTCATTTGTTTGGTATGGGTGCTGTAAAATCTGAGGAAAAGATTAACCTTGTCATAAACCTTGAACAGTGGGACAGCACAAAGCTTTATGACAGAATGGGTCTTAATAACGAGGTTATGGATATATTAGGCATTGAAATACCTACTATAACAATTCCTGTAAAGCCCGGACGAAATGTAGCTGTTATTATTGAGGTAGCGGCTATGAATAATCGTCAAAAGAAGATGGGCTACAATGCGGCTCATGAGCTTTTAAGAAGCTTGGGTATGGATATGGAGGAAATAGAATCTCCAAAGGTTATTGTGGACAAATGGGAGCTTAATTAAACTTAATTCAATTATTGAATAAAATATATTAATATATATTTTATTTTTTACTTATATATTGCAACGCTTGTTGTTTGGTTAATTTTAGATTTATCTAAATTTGCAGTCTTTGTTTTGTAAAGGCTTAATACTGCGGTGCTGTGTATGTTTAGTTGTATACAGTACCTAAATATGGGGGATATTGGATATTATGGAAAAGACCGTAAAAATATATGATCTTGCAAAAATTCTTGAGTGCGATGCAAGAAAAAATGAACTGATGAGTAAGCATACAACCTTTAAAATTGGAGGAGCAGCGTCTGCTTACATAAAAATCAGTAATTTGAGCAGACTTAGCTCTATTTTAAAGGAATGTCGTGATTCTCAGATTGATTATATACTTTTAGGAAACGGAAGCAATGTTCTTGTTCCTGATGAGGGCTTAGATAAAGTGGTGTTAAAGCTTGATGGTTCTTTTAAGCAGATTTCTCTTATTGATGATACAACAATTTATTGTGGTGCAGGTGCATCATTGGCTCAGCTTTGCAAATTCGCTTACAAGTGCGGTTTAACCGGACTTGAATTTGCTTGGGGAATTCCCGGTAGTGTTGGCGGAGCAGTTTATATGAATGCAGGTGCCTACGGCGGTGAAATGAAAAATATAGTTCATTCTGTTTCTCATATCACTAAAGATGGTACTATAGGCAGAATTGAAAAAGAAGACCTTGAATTTGGTTACAGAACAAGTGTATATAAATCTAATGGTCACATCATTACAGGTGTTACCTTGAAGCTTGAAAAAGCTATTCCTGACGAAATACAGGAAAAAATGGACGACTATTTGAAACGACGCACAAGTAAACAGCCTCTTGAATATCCAAGCGCAGGTAGTGTGTTTAAGCGTCCGGAGGGTAATTTTGCAGGTGCTTTAATTGAGCAGTGCGGTCTTAAAGGCAAAAAAGTAGGCGGTGCTCAGGTATCAGAAAAACACGCAGGTTTTATTATTAACCGTGCAAACGCTACTGCAAACGATGTTAAAACTCTGATTAGTGAAATTCAGGAAATTGTCGAAAAAAATACAGGCTACAAGCTTGAATGTGAAATTATTTTTCTTTAATTAAAGGTGTACTATACTATGGAATTTGTAATTATTACAGGAATGTCGGGTGCAGGAAAAACAAGTGCCCTTCATGTAATGGAGGATATCGGATATTATTGTGTTGATAATATTCCGTCATCGCTTCTTTCAACTCTTTACACTCTTTGCTCAAAATCACACGACAGTATGATGAAACGAGTTGCTGTTGTTGTCGATGTCAGAGGTACTGAGAATTATGAGGAGCTTCATTTAGAAATTGAAAAGCTTAGAACAACTAATGATAATGTAAAAATTCTTTTCTTTGATGCAAAGGTTGACAGCATTATTATCAGATATAAAGAAACTCGTCGCAGACATCCGCTAACCGAAAGGCTAAAGGATGCCTCTGTAGCGGCAGCGGTAGAATTTGAAAAAGCGTTGCTCGCACCTGTAAAAAGGCTTGCCGACTATTCAATTGATACTACCTATATGTCACAAAAACAGTTAAGAGAGCGAGTAACTTCGTTATTTATGGATGATGCAAGCCAAAGTATCACTCTTACTTTTATGTCCTTTGGCTTTAAGTATGGAATCCCTCTTGAAGCGGATTTAATTATAGATGTTCGTTGTCTTCCAAATCCGTTTTATATTCCTGAGTTAAAACCGCTTACGGGACTTAATCAAGAAGTAAGAGATTATGTTTTAAATAGTAGTGATACTCAGGAGCTCATAAAACGCTTTTTGAATTTGCTTGATTTTTCTGTACCGCTATATCTTAAAGAGGGTAAATGTGAGCTTGTTGTAGGTATAGGTTGTACAGGCGGAAAACACCGTAGTGTTACAATTGCTACTGTTGTAGAACAACATTTTGTTAGTAAAGGTTATAAATGTGTAATTCAGCACAGAGATGTTACGAAATAATCTGAGGTGAATAAAAGTGTCGTTTTCATCAGATGTTAAAAAAGAGCTTTGCTCTTCATTTCCTACAGATAAGGATTCGCTCAGAGCAGAGCTTTATGCAATGCTTCTGTTCGGTAAGATATTTTCTGAGGATAAAATTGTTTTTACAACCGAAAATAAATATGCATGTAACACAGTTACAACTCTGCTGGAAAATCTTTATACACCTATTTTAGAAAGACAGAGTGCTTTGCGTACTAAAGCAAGTGACAATCATTTATACAAAATTAAAGTTATTGACTCAAATGACAGTAAGCGTATATATGAAGATTTTGGCCATATGAAATCGCAAATAACTTTGAGAGTCAATAGAGCCAATCTTTCATCTGATGAGTCTGTAGTTGCTTTTTTACGAGGAGCGTTTTTAAGCTGTGGTTCAATATCTGACCCTGCAAAAAGCTATCACGCAGAATTTTGCGTGCCTCATAAAAATCTGTCTGTAGATTTATGCAAGATTCTTTCTGAAATACCTGAATGTAATTTTCATCCTAAGACTGTTGTTCGTAGCGGCAATTATGTTGTGTATTTTAAAGGTAGCGAAGAAATTTGCGATTTAATTACATACATAGGTGCTCCTATTTGTGCTATGGAAATTATGGGTACAAAAGCAGTAAAGCAGGTTCGCAATAATGTCAATCGACGAATTAACAGCGAAGTTGCAAACATTACTAAGATTGCATCAGCATCAGCTAAACAGCTTGATGCTATTGAATATATAAAAAAAACCTGCGGTCTTGAAAGCTTGCCGGAGGACTTAAAAGAAATAGCGTATTTAAGGCTTGAAAATCCCGAAATGTCGCTTCGTGACTTAGGACAAAGCCTTGTACCGCCCATAAGCAGAAGCGGAGCAAACCATCGTATGCAAAGACTGCTTGAATATTCACAGAAAACTGAGGTTAAATATGAAAACTGAAAAAATGACTTTTGAACAGGCTGATGCAAAGCTTGCTCAGGCAGTAGCACAGCTTGAGTCAGGAACACTTTCACTTGATGAGAGCGTAAAGGTATATACTCAGGCTTGTAATTATTTAATTTACTGTAAAAACGAGCTTGAAAATCACAAAGGTCAAATTCAAAATATTAACGAAAAGCTTATGAGTACAGGGGGCGATTTAGTTGAAGATTGATTATGTAAAGCTTCTTGAAGACAATATATATAATTATTTACCTGATGAAAACTGCCGTGAGCGAAAGCTAATTGAGTCGATGAAATATAGTCTTGAAGCAGGTGGAAAAAGAGTTCGTCCTGTACTTGTATTTCAATTTGCTCAGCTTTGCTCAGGTAAGCCGGAAGATGCAATTGCTTTTGCAAGTGCCGTAGAAATGATTCATACATATTCATTGATTCACGATGATTTACCATGTATGGATGATGACGATTTACGCAGAGGTAAGCCATCAAACCATAAGGTTTATGGTGAGGATATAGCCTTGCTTGCAGGCGATTCATTGCTTACACTTGCTTTTGAGGCTATTACCTGCGAAAAAACAGAAAAGTCACTTGGGGCGTCGGCTTGTTGCAAAGCAGCTCGTACACTTGCAGGTTATGCCGGAGCAAATGGTATGATTGGCGGTCAGGTTATAGATTTAATGAGTGAAAATGCAAATGCACCTATTGAGGTTTTGCGTGAAATGGATTATAAAAAAACAGCTTGTCTTATAAAGGCGGCTTGTGAGCTTGGCTGTATAGCTTCAAATGGTAACGATGAGCAGATTAAGGCGGCATCTGTTTATGGTGAATGTATTGGAATAGCATTTCAGATACAGGATGATATTCTTGATGTTACATCCACTAATGAAGAGCTTGGTAAGCCTGTTGGAAGTGATAATAGTAACAGCAAATCTACTTATGTTTCACTTTTAGGTATTGACAAGTGTAGACAGCTTGTTGATGAACTTACACAGAAGGCTGTGGACAGTTTATCTGCTTTTGATGCTGATACAACAGAACTTGCTGATTTTGCGTATAGTCTTGCAACTCGTAAATCATAATATATTTATTATTTAAAAGTTTTAATTACAAGAGTTGCCTTGGCAATCTGATTGTAAGGCTCTCACAGTTAATGATAAGGATAAAATTATGAGTAAGTATAAATTGCTATCTGATATACGAACTCCTGATGATGTTAAAAAGCTTGACGATGAAAAAATACCTCAGCTTTGTACTGAAATAAGGGATAAGCTTGTGGAAACCGTTTCTGTAAATGGCGGACATCTTTCTCCCAATTTGGGCGTTGTTGAGCTTACTGTGGCTCTGCATAGAAGTTTTAATTTCCCAACGGATAGTATAGTTTGGGATGTTGGCCATCAAAGCTACACTCATAAGCTTCTGACAGGAAGATATGAAAGGTTTGAAACTATACGCCAAAAGGATGGTATATCAGGTTTTCCAAAGCGTAGTGAGAGTGTGTACGATGACTTTGATACAGGTCATAGCAGTACTTCTATTTCTGCCGCTTATGGAATAGCCAGAGCTAAAAATCTTAAAGGGGATCGTAGCCATACTATTGCCGTAATCGGTGATGGTTCTTTTACGGGCGGACTTGCTTTTGAGGGTATGAACAATGCAGGTCAGTATGGCAAAAATTTTATTGTTATACTTAATGATAATAAAATGTCTATTTCAAAAAATGTAGGTGCGTTTCCACGCTATCTTACAACAGTACGAATTCAACCGTGGTATATTCGTGTTAAGAAAGTTACTGAAAAATTGTTATCAAATACACCTATTATAGGAAAGCCAATTAAGGCATTTTTGAGAACAGGTAAATCAGGACTTAAAAATATAATATATAAGCACACGCTATTTGATTGCTTCGGATTTACTTATCTTGGGCCAATTGATGGTCATGATGTAGATGAGCTTGAAAATGCTTTTGAAGCTGCTAAAAAAGTAAATGCTCCGGTTCTTATTCATGTAGTTACTAAAAAAGGCAAGGGTTATCAGCCGGCTGAAAGCAATCCCGGTGAATTTCACGGTATTGGTAAGTTTGATATTGATTCAGGCGAGCCGATTTCAAGCCATAAAGGTTTTTCTGCTGAGTTTGGTAAGGCTATGTGTGAGCTTGCTGAAAAAGATGAAAAAGTTTGTGCAATCACAGCGGCTATGTCAAGCGGTACAGGTCTTAACGAATTTGCTGAAAAATATAAGGATAGATTTTTTGATGTCGGCATAGCGGAGGAACACGCAGTTACTTTCGGCAGTGGTCTTGCATCAAAGGGTATGCGTCCTGTTTTTGCTGTGTATTCCACATTTTTACAGCGTGCTTATGACCAGCTTATACACGATGCGGCAATGCCTGAACTTAATCTTGTGCTTGCCGTTGACAGAGCAGGTATTGTAGGTGATGATGGCGAAACTCATCAAGGTGTATTTGATGTATCAATTTTGAATACAATTCCAAATACAACAATTTTTTCACCTACTTATTTTGACGGAATGAAAAGCTCACTATCATCAGCAATCTATATTTGTGACAGTCTTGCGGTTGTTCGTTATCCAAGAGGCGGAGAACTGTACAAGCCTGACGATTTTGGTGAGGAGAGCATTGCTTATAATATTTACGGTAATAAAAATTGCAAAAATTTACTTGTTACCTATGGCAGACTATTTTCATATGCCTGCAAAGCAAAAGAAAAGCTTGCTGAGATGGGAATTGAAATTTGCATTTTAAAGCTTTGTAAAATTAAACCTATTGACAAAGCCGCTGTGCAATTTGCTTCGGAGTTTAAAAATATTTGGTTTTTTGAAGAAGGTATCAAAAATGGCGGCATAGCAAGGAATTTTGCTGACTTATTGATATTTTCAGATTTTAAAGGTGATTACCATATCAGAGCGATTGACGACAGATTTGTTAAGCAGATGTCTGTTTCAAGTGCATTAAATATGCTAAAGCTTGACGATGAAGGTATGGTAAATGTAATTTCAAAAGAATTAAAGGGCAAAGAATGATTATATGAAAAAGAGATTAGATATTCTTGTTTATGAAAAAGGCTTTACAGATAGTCGTGAAAAGGCTAAAGCTGTTATAATGTCCGGACAGGTTTATGTTGATAATCAAAAGGCTGATAAATGTGGACAGACTTATGACGAAAATGCAAATATTGAGGTAAGAGGCAATACACAAAAGTATGTAAGTCGTGGCGGCTTAAAGCTTGAAAAAGCAATCAATAATTTTGATTTTGATTTAGAAGGCAAAATTACAATGGATATTGGTGCTTCAACAGGTGGCTTTACCGATTGTATGTTGCAAAACGGAGCGAAAAAGGTATATTCAATAGATGTAGGTTACGGTCAGCTTGCGTGGAAACTCAGAACCGATGAAAGAGTTGTAAATCTTGAGCGTACTAATATGCGTAAGGTTACTCGTGAGCAGGTACCTGATGAAATAGACTTTTTTTCAGTTGATGTTTCATTTATTTCGCTCAAGCTGATTTTACCGGTGGCAAGAGAGCTTATGGCAGAAGATGCTCAAGCGGTTTGCCTTATTAAACCTCAATTTGAGGCAGGAAGGGAAAAGGTAGGTAAAAAAGGTGTTGTTCGTGACCCTGCAGTACATATTGAAGTAGTACAGAATATATTTAATTTCTGTCTTGAAAATGGTTTTGATGTTCTGAATCTTGATTTTTCACCAATTAAAGGTCCTGAGGGAAATATTGAGTATCTTATTCATCTGAGAAAAAGTGATGACCCAAAAGCCTATACAGATGTAACTGCACAGTCACTTGTGGAGCAGTCGCATAGTCAGCTTGATAAGTGATATATATTAACAGTTTTCCGGAATACAATGATGAAGAAGCAAAAAATAAGATTATAAAAGAGTTGCTTGGAAAAATCGGCGATTATAGTTGTGTTAAACAGCCTTTTCACTGTGATTACGGCAAATTCATAGAAATTGGCGATGGTTCTTTTCTTAATTATGATTGCATAATTTTAGGTGCTTGCAAAGTGATAGCCGCAGGAAATCCCTGTTGTGTAATCCGTGAAATCACAGAGGAAGAT
>JAXJSN010000099.1:0-2066 GCA_036310085.1 Ruminococcus sp. | reverse complement strand
TTGTAAATCCACTTGAAGAAAGCTACCATAAACAAAAGCAGTTTATTTCTGATGCAGGTCACGAGTTAAAAACACCTGTATCAGTTGTTAGTGCCAATGCAGAGCTGTTATCTCGTGAAATTGGTGATAACCAATGGCTCCAAAACATTCAATACGAAAACGAGAGAATGGGAATACTTGTAGGTCAGCTTCTACAGCTTGCCCGAACAGAAAATGTGACATCGCAAATGGAAAAGATTGATTTTAGCAGATTGGTTGCAGGTGAGTCACTTCCATTTGAGAGCGTTGCCTTTGAACAAGGTCTTACGCTTAATAGTAACATAACAAGCAACATCACCGTTGAGGGTAACAGCACACAGCTTAAACAGGTTGTTTCTATTTTGCTGGATAATGCTATTCGTCATAGTAAAGATAATGGCGAAGTCTATCTTTCTTTAAATAAAGAACACGGACTTGCAAAGCTTTCGGTTATCAACAAAGGTGATGAAATACCTACAGAACAGCGTAAACAGATATTTGAACGCTTTTATCGTGTGGATACTGTTCGCAATGGCGAGGATAAGCACTATGGACTTGGTCTTGCCATTGCAAAAGCAATTGCAACCTCTCATAAAGGCAATATCGAGGTACTTTGCTATAACGGATTTGTAGAATTTAAGGTGAAAATTCCTATTATGTAAAATGCATTAAGCAGTATAAAATTAATTAATCAGTTCAATAAAACTTCAATCTTCCTCCTTTACAATAATGCCATTAATTGTAAAGGAGGTTTTTCAATGGCTTTTCAAGCTGTATTCCAAAGATACGAATTGAAATATCTGTTGACATTAGAACAAAAAGAAAAAGTTCTTAAAGGCATAAAGCGATATATGACGCTTGATAAATATGGCAGAACCACCATACGCAACCTTTATTATGATACAGATACCTACCTTTTAATTCGTCGCTCTATCGAAAAGCCTGTTTATAAAGAAAAATTGCGAATACGCAGCTACAGCAGAGCAACTGCTGACAGCACGGTTTTTGTGGAATTAAAAAAGAAGCACAAGCACATAGTATATAAGCGAAGAATATCGCTTTTATATAATGAAGCCACTCAGTGGCTGTCAGGGGATAAGCACACCAGCGAGCATACACAGATTTCTGAAGAGGTTGATTATTTTCTTGACTATTACGGTACATTACGCCCTGTTGTATTTCTCTCTTATGAAAGAGAAGCATACTATTCTAATGATGGCAGTGATTTTCGTGTAACCTTTGATGATAATATTCTTTGCAGACAGGATGATTTATCTCTTGAATCAGATGTCTATGGAGCTTCAATTCTTCCTGAGGGTCAAGTTCTGATGGAAATAAAATGTAGTGGAGGTATTCCGATCTGGACGACAGAAATTTTATCAAGAGAAAAGATATATAAAACATCATTTTCAAAATACGGAACAGCGTACAGAACACTGATTTTTCCACAAACCCATAAAATGAATTTATATAATAGGTTGGAGGTAAATACAAATGATTGAGAATTTATTTAAAGGATTATTCGATACAGACTTAACCAGAGTTATCAGCGTAACCGATTTTTTACTTTGTCTGGGTGTATCGTTGCTAATAGGAGTTTTAATGGTATTAGCCTATATGTATCGCACACGCTACACAAAAAGCTTTGTTGTAACATTGGCACTTCTGCCAGCAGTAGTTTGTGTTGTGATTATGATGGTAAACGGTAATGTGGGCACAGGTGTTGCAGTAGCAGGTGCGTTCAGTCTTGTGCGTTTTCGTTCAGTACCAGGCACAGCAAAAGAGATTTGCACATTGTTTTTGGCAATGGGTGCAGGACTTATTGCAGGTATGGGATATCTTGGCTTTGCAATATTATTTACTGCCATTATGTGCATAATGTTTATATTTTATAATCGTCTTGATTTTGGCACAAAAAAGAATTCTAAAAAATTTAAAACCCTTACAATCACTATCCCTGAGGATTTAGATTACTCAGGTGTGTTTGATGATATTTTCGCTGAGTTTACAACTGCTCACGACCTTGCTTGTGTTAAGAGCACTAATAT
>JAXJSN010000098.1:0-10320 GCA_036310085.1 Ruminococcus sp. | reverse complement strand
GTTGATGCAAAAACACTGTCAAATATATTAGGGCATACAAATGCTTCGTTTACCCTAGATACCTACACACATATCACAACCGATATGCAACAGAACGCATCTGATATAGTAGGTAGCTTTATGGAAGATATTTTCGGAAAGGAGTTAAAGCCGTGGCAAAAAGAAAACGTAAAAACGGAACAGGCACCGTAAGATTACGAAAAGACGGTCGTTGGGAAGGCAGAATTGTTATTGGCTACAATGAAAAAGGAAATCCTAAAACGAAAAATGTGCTTGCTCCAACAAAAGAAAAGTGTATTGAAAAACTAAAAGCCTTACAAACAGAGCTTGCAATAAATCTTGAGCAAGACAATAAGAATATTAAACCAGAAATGCTGTTTCAAGATTGGATTGATTTCTGGTATAAAACATATTCAAAGCCCAAGCTCAGACCTACAACTCAAGAGGGTTACGAAAACAGTATATACAAGCATATCATTCCACAACTTGGGAATATTCCATTAAACAAACTAACTCAAAACGACTTTCAACTGTTCTATGCACAGCTAAAACACAACGGTCGGCTAAAAGATATTGAAAAATCAGGTAAAGGATTATCTGATAGAATGATAAGAGCTTGTCACGCAATATGCAGAACAGCACTTGAAAAAGCAGTAAAAGATAATCTGATAAAACAAAATCCAACTGAGGGATGTAAACTTCCGCCTAAAAAATCAAAAGAAATGCAAATACTCACAACAGAAGAGATGCAACGATTTCTCATACAAGCAAAGGGAGAAGATTTTTACGAGCAAGCTATACTTGAATTATCAACAGGACTTAGAAGAGGCGAATTCTGTGCCTTGCAATGGGACGACCTTAACTTTACCACAGGCGAATTACAAATAAAAAGACAGGTCAATAGAGTGAACGGAGAACTGAGAATATCCGAGCCTAAAACAAAATCATCTATCAGAACATTGATATTGCCACCATCTGTACTGAATATTCTTGCTGAATACAAAAAGACTGTAAATTCAAAATGGATATTCCCTTCAAAAGTCAAAGATGATTCACCTCTTGACCCAAATTCGTTAAGAAAAAAGATGCAACGCATATTATCGCACGCAGACTGTAAGGTTGTACGCTTTCACGACCTGCGTCACACATTCGCTACTACCGCACTTGAGCATGGTATGGATGTAAAAACACTATCGTCAATCATAGGTCATGTTTCATCGGCAACGACTCTTGACATATATAGTCACGTAACTGATAGTATGCAACTTCAAGCGGCAAATAAGATTGAAAAAGGAATCGGCAAAAACGAGCGATTTGAGGCAGATGAATCGCCAATAGGGAAACAATCCGACAAAACGAAAAACACGCAAAATCAGGCGGATTTCGAGCCGTATAAAGGCAAAATAAGAAAACCTGGTACAGGTAGCCTGTATCAGGTTAGTGAAAAGCTATGGGCAGGTAAATATTCTCCAAAAGGTGCAGACGGCAAGAAGATACAAAGAAATGTATTTGCAAAGACAAGAGAGGAATGCGAAATCCTGCTTCAAGAAATGATTATAAAAGTAAAGGCAGAAATAGCCGAAGAAAAAGAAAGATTAAAACTGCAAAACAAGTCGCCATAAAACTCAAAGTTTGCACCGCAATAAACAAAGAAAAAGTCTACGGAAAAGAAAATTGATTTCCGTAGACTTTTGAAATGTATTATATTTTATTTATAGGGATTATTCTATAAAAGAACGAAAAAATATTCATAAGTGGTCAACACTGTGGTCATAGAAATAAATTTGGCAAAAAGAAAAACCGCTTAACAACCTGTAAATGGCTTGTTAAAGCGGTTTTTGAATGGTCGAGGTGACAGGACTTGAACCTGCGGCATCTTGGTCCCAAACCAAGCACTCTACCAAACTGAGTTACACCTCGAAGTTTTTTATTTGTTTGTCTCTCTGACAGTGACATTATTATATAATATAAATCTACATTTGTCAACACTTTTTTAAAACTTTTTTTAAAAAATTTCAAAAAATATGATAATAGCAAGATATGATACAAGTAACAGGGAAGATAACATTATATCAATGATATATTGATGTGCAAATAGGTAGATGAGGACATGGGTAAATGGATTTAACTTCAAATAATTATTTTAATTATATAATGAATTTATATATAAAGGTATAATAAGCCTGTTGAATATAATATTCTAATATCGGTAAATTAAAAATCATCTGAATAAAACATTTTATTAATATAAGTTCTTATTCGATATATAATAAGAAGACTAATATACTTTTAATAGAATAGGAAATAAGTGGATGACATAATATAAGTATATATAATGCAAAAGGATATTGTATCGCTAATTAAAGAAAAATGCTGAATTTAATAGAAATAAATAATTAAAATGCAATATAGAATTATACTTAAACAAAATAGACATAGAAATTATTCGATTCAAATAGGTATAAAGGATTGAAAATTATAATATTGTAGTATAATGTCGATAAAAATAGAATATAAGCAGAGGAATAATTAGCTACGATTAACAATGTGATTAAAATGATATCTGTAAAACTGTACAAAACGAGTTTGTAATATTTGTAAATTGCTATGAAATTGATATTTTTGCGGAATAATTTTACAGAAAGGTATTGTAAAATTTTGAATGATAGGTTATAATAACAATGCAAGGATTTGAGGTGCGTAATATTTATCAGCATGTTAAGTCATCTCAATAAAAAGCATATTAAAATTAAAAAAGAGAGGTAAACGACCAATGAACACACAGGTTAAGAACAACAAAAAAGGTTTTACACTTGTAGAACTCGTAGTAGTAATTGCTATTCTCGCAATTCTCGCTGCAATCGCAATCCCAGTTGTAACATCAGTTATCAACTCAGCTAGCAAGAGCACAGCTGCTTCTAACGCTTCAACAATCGAGCTTGCTATTAAGGAAGCTAAGGCTGACATCGTTGCTAGAAATACAGAGACATTCGGTGACACAGTTTTCACACCAGCTGATATGACAATCGCTGTAGTTGCTGAGAAGAAGGCTATTATGGATGCTTTCACAACAAAGAACTATAACAATGTTGATTACACACCATTCTGGAACAATGAAACAGGTAAGGTAGTATTCCTTAACTCTGATAGTGCAGATATGGACGGTGTTGAAGGTTATGATGATGTAGTTTCATTATTAGGTACTACTGGTGAAGGCGACGAAGCTACATCAACAGGTGCACCTGATACTACAACTTCTATCACAGAGCTTCAGGAGCCAGCTGATGCTGATGCTGACGGCGAAGCTGACGAAGAAGAAGACACACCTTAATAGCTTTTACATTGTTAACACGCTACTTACATAACTATTAATATCGGATGCTGATAGCCGATAATTTATTGTGACGATAAAGGCTCGCATTTGCGAGCCTTTTGAGTTGTAAGGGTTCATTTTATTTAGTGTTTTTATCGGATATTTCAATAACTATTATCTACTTAATACTTATTGAAATATGCAATAATGCATAATTGATATAGTGCTATAATAGTATTTTAATGATTTTATTATATTGCTAATTATTACTAACTAATTTAGGTGGTGTTTTTATGAAAAATGTTCTTGTTCAGGTTGCAGAAAGCTTTGTCTGCATAACTGCTTGTGAATGTGCGAGAGAACAGGAAACAAAGGATAAGAAATTGGTTACAACATCAAATACTGTGATTAAGGAACCATATACCTTTACTTCTCCGTTACTTATTCCTGTTGAGCCGGAGCTTTTAAAGGAGAATCAGTCTATTTGGGATGACCCTAAGCTTCTTTCTGATATGGTTAAAACAGGCTTGCGTCAGATGAATCACGCTGAGGTTAAGGATGTTATTCTTGTTGTAGAAAGCTTTGACCTTACTTCTCATGAATACCAGCATATTAAAGCTTCTCCAAAGTTTCTTAACAATTATGCTATTGAACAGATTCGTGAGTATGTTGGCGATTCTGTAGTAGATTACTCAGTTGTTTATAAGGATTATGCTCAGGTTAAGGTACAGGGAGAAGAAACAGCTGCAAAGGCATTCGCACTTCCAAAGGGACTTGTAAATGACTTAAAGAAAGCTTTTGCTGACAACCTTCTCGAACTTATTAAGATTGTACCTGCCGAGGCGGGTATGATTTCTGCTGCAACTAAGACTGTTTACAGCTTTGACAGAACAGTTGCACTTGTAAGTATTGACTATAACGCAGTAAGAGTTGTTATTGCTAAGAATGGTAAGTTGCTTTACTGTCATGATTTCCATTCACCAATTGAAGAAATTATTAATATTATCTGCGAAGACAGAGATTTAAATATTCCTGCTGCTGTTGACTATTTGCGTACTGTTGGTTATGGTTTCCAGGATGAGTGCAGAACAGCTACAGCTCAAAGACAGCTTGAAGATATTGAATCTAATGTAATTGAAGAAATTGTAAGAAATATCCGACTTGTATCATTGTCACTTAATATTGAGATTGACCAACTTTATCTCAGTGACTTTATCGCTTACATTCCGCATATCAAGAACTATGTTGTTGGTATGGGTATTGCTAAAGAAATCGGTTTTATATCTGATAGCTTTACTCCATCAGATATTATTCCTGAGCCATCATTACAGGCTCGTGATGATTTCTATAAGTCAGGTTCATTCTTCTTCTTGAATGAGCTTATGAACAGCGGCACCGTATATAACGATAACCTTCTTTACGGTCTTAAGGCTTCTACTCAGAAAAATGTTGACCTTGGTAAAAAGCTTGTAACCGTTGGTACTTTTGTTATGGTTGGTGTTATGGTACTTGTTGGTGGTACATACGGATTTTTTGCTATTCGTGAAGCTATTGATAATTCAACAATGGCTGATAAAAAGTACGATAAGGCTAAGAGCTTGATTGCTAAAGAGGAGCATATTACTTCAGCTCTTGAAAGTCAGGTGTCTGATGCGGAACTTCTTCCAAGAACAAAGCTTTGTGTTGACGATGTTCTTACTGAGTTAAATGCTCAAGTAGTTGATAAGATTGCTTCCTTTGATTCTTATGGTATAACTCATACCAGCACAAAATCATCCGAGGCATTCTCTATTCCGATAAGTGGTTCAGTTGATAAATTTGAAGATTTTATTGATCTTCAAAATAATATTAGGGCTGACGGTTACTTTACAATGTCGCCTTCGTTCTCTGTTTCTGAATTAAATAATGATAAATCTGGTTACAGATTTAATTCTAGTATTACAACTAATTTTAATCAGGTTGAACAGAGAAAAGCTGATTTGGAAGCTAAAAAATCAAAGGATAAATAATAGGGGGGTTATTTAGATGAAATCAAATAGTGGAGTGCCCAAAATTTTTATTGTTGGTGTAGTGGTATTAGTACTTTTTATACTTTTTATCTTTTTTGTGTTTTCACCATTCCTTGGTAAAATACCTAAGTATCAAACAGACCATGCTTCTGCTGTTTCTACTATTGCTCAGTATGAGGATACTCTAACTAATCAAAAGAAAGTTCAGGAAAGAATTGACAAGCTCACTGAGTCTTTTAATGAAAAGCAGGAAGAACTGTTTATTGATTCAAAGCAGTCAATTGAAGACTTGCAGTCAATCTTTAAAAAGCTTAATATTGATATGGTGAACCTTACAAGAGGTAACAGCGTAAAGGACTCTAAGGGCAGAAAATCTTCAGCCGGTTATCCTTTATATTCAACTTCATTAACTTTCTCATATGAGGGTACAATGGGTACTACTCAGGAGCTTTTGGATTACCTTGAAAGAGAATCAAAGGGTTGTTATTTTGTTAAAGCACTTAGTATGTCTCCAATAAAGAACTCAGACAACTATAATGTAAGCTTTAGTGTATCGCTTTATTACTTTGATACAACAGTACAGATTTCAACTAAGCCTGCAAGCTCTTCAGGTTCTTCAAGCTCATCTAAAAAATAATATAAATTCTAAGGATTGTATTTTATGAACAGTTTTATAAGCGTAGATTTTTCACAGCCAATTACATACATTTTGCTTGCAATTGTAGTTGTTGCAGGTGTTGTAATTACTATGCTTTCTTACAGACTGCTAAATGCTATTCCGGCAAAATGGCTCTGCGATTATGACGAGGAGCCTGATGAAACACTTCTTGGGATTCGTTATAACTTTAAACAAAGCGGAATTTACACTTCCGCTTTGTTTGCTATTTTCTTATCATTATGTTATACTGTATTTGGAATATCACTTTACACTATTTTCCTTATGATGATATGTTTTGTGCTACTATTAATCACTTTAGCGGACTGTAAGTATACAATTATTCCTGATCAGTTTGTTGTGGCACTTGCAATATTGTGTATTGGAATGGGTGTGTATGATCTGTGTTCAATGCAGTATTTTATCAGTCAGTGGTGGCATATACCTGTTGGTGCTATATGTGGCGGAGGATTTTTACTGATAATAAATATACTTTCACTAGTTATTTTTAAAAAGCACGGAATGGGCTTTGGCGATGTAAAGCTTATGGCCGCTTTTGGTGCTTGTATCGGATTCCCTAAGGTGTTTATTGCACTTTTGCTGTCTGTAATTGTTGCATTTGTATTTATTATCGGTAAAGTTATTTTTAATACTGTTACCAAAAAGGATGATTCAAACTATTTTCCGTTTGGACCTTTTTTGTGTATTGCTTCAATTTCGACTATTTTGTTTGATTTTTATATAAATGCTGGCGTTCAGTGGTACCTTTCACTGATTACGATAAATTAATTTACCCTTGCCTTTTGAAAGGATGCTATTATGAAAAACTCGATTTTTAATTTGAGCAATGACCTTGTTAAAAATGAACTTGTTCGTCTCAAAATGATCAAGAGTGTGCAGATGAAATATATGGATGATGACACTGTAACTCTTGAAGAGGCACTTGTTAAGGAAGGTCTTGTAACAGAAGAACAGATTTACCAGACACTTGCTGATAAAATCCATGTTCCTCTTGTTGACCTTTCATCATATTTTTTTCCGGAGGAAGTAACCGGAATTTTGTCACAGTCAATTATTGAAGATTATCATGTTGTTCCGCTTAAGATTGTGGATAATAAGCTTCATATTGCTATGATAAACCCACTTGACTACAAAGCTATTTATGTTGTAAATAACTATACTAAAAAGAAAATTGTAACATCTGTATGTACACCTACTCAGTTACAGGCGAAAATTGACGAACTTTTCCGAAAAGAAGACGCTTCATCAGTTTACGATGCTGCTCAAGAATTCGTACAAAATCAGATGGCAAAAACAGAAGATACCTTATCTTCTGAAGATCAGGAAGACATTGAAAATCAGCCTATTATCAAATTTGTTAATAATATGATTGAAGATGCTGTTAAGATGCGTACTTCTGATATTCATATCGAGCCACAGGAAACAAAAATGGTTATTCGTTTCCGTGTCGATGGTAAGCTTATACTTTATATGGAATCAGACAAAGCTCTTGCTCCTTCGGTTATCAGCCGAATTAAGTTTATCAGTGGTATGAATATTGCCGAAAAGCGTATACCACAGGATGGTCGTTTGCATTATATGGTAAATGGTCAAAAAATTGATATGCGTCTTTCTGCACTGCCCAGCGTATATGGCGAAAAAATCGTAATCCGAATTACAACCGGTCTTGGTATGGAGCTTGATAAAAAGATGATAGGTTTTTTGCCAGAAAATCTTGAAAAGTTTGAAGAGTTGTTAAAGTCCAGCCGTGGTATTATTCTTCTTGCCGGTGCTACCGGTAGTGGTAAGTCTACAACACTTTATACTGCACTTTCAGACCTTAACAAACCGGATGTTAATATAGTAACAGTAGAAAACCCTGTTGAGCAGGTTATTCATGGTATTACTCAGGTTGATATCAACGACAAAGCAGGTCTTACATTCGCAAGCGTACTTCGTTCAATTCTTCGTCAGGACCCTGATGTTATTATGATCGGTGAGATTCGAGATCAGGAAACTGCAGACATTGCGGCAAGTGCGGCTATCACAGGTCACCTTGTATTGTCTACAATCCATACTTATAATGCGGCAAGCTCAATTGTTCGTCTTATTGATATGGGTATCGAACCTTATATGGTATCGTCATCAATGCTCGGCGTAATTGCTCAGAAGCTTGTTCGAAGACTTTGCACTGAGTGTAAGGTGCCTTATAAAGCAACTGAGGATGAATTAAGACTTTTAAAAATGCCGTTGACAACTCAGGCTACATTCTATAAACCGGGCAAGTGCGACAGATGTAACAATATTGGTTACAAGGGCAGAATTGCTGTTCATGAGGTTATGCCTGTTACACGAGCAATTAAAAATGCTATTGATAAGGATAAGACAACTGATGAAATCGACCAGATTGCAATTGGCGAGGGTATGATTTCAATGAGAGAAAACCTTAGAAAGCTTTTATTTGAAGGAATAATTTCTTTTGATACTTATATTGATGCAGTATCAGAAATTTATCAGGAAGATTAAGGAGAAATAATTATGACATTTGAAGAAATGGTGCAATTTGCCGTAGACAACGATTGCTCGGATATTCACCTAGCGAGCAATAACCTACCTTCATACAGAAAAAACGGTAAAATTGTCAGCTATCCAAACTCTGCTGTTTTGGATGAAGATACTGTACTTCAGTATATTGACGAAGTTCTTTCAGCTCAGGAATATGTAAATTTCTGTAATACAGGTGATATAGATACTGCGTATCAATTTGGAAATGTAGCTCGATTCAGAGTTAACGCATTCAAGCAAAGACATGGTTCTTCGCTTGTAATGCGTGTAATCAAGCTTAATCCACCAAGACTTGCTTCTCTTAATTTGCCGGAGTCAATTGGTAAGATTCTTAACCTAAAAGAAGGTCTTGTACTTGTAACAGGTCCAACAGGTAGTGGTAAATCTACAACTCTTGCGGCACTTATTAATGAAATCAACCATAGAGAAGACTTACATATTATCACAATCGAAGATCCTGTTGAGTATATGCACACACCTGCAAAATGTATTATCAACCAGAGAGAAGTGGGTGAGGATAGTGAAACTTACTCATCAGCTCTTAAATCAGCACTTCGTGAAGACCCTGATATTATCCTCATGGGTGAGATTCGTGACCTTGAGTCAATGTCAATTGCTTTGCGTGCCGCTGAAACAGGTCACCTTGTATTTTCAACACTTCATACAGAGAGTGCTGCTAAGACAATCGACCGTCTTATAGATATGTACCCAGTTGAGCGTCAAAAACAGGCACTCAGCCAGCTTTCAACAACACTCAAGGCAGTAGTTTCACAGAGACTTCTTCCAAGAGCTGATAAGCCAGGTCGAATTGGTTCATTTGAGATTATGTTCGTAAATGGTGCGATTTCTAACCTTATTCGTGAAAACAAGATTCCTCAGATTGAGCAGATGATTTCACTTAACCAGTCACTCGGTATGATTACAAGACAGCTTAGTCTTGAAAATCTTCTTAAGCAGGGCTATATCACCAGAGATACATTTGATAAGTTTAGCTATGATGTTGGCGGTAAGACAACCAGCGGTAATGATGCATTGTTTGGTCAGTCACCACAGGCAGGCTCAACTAATGCTCCGGGTAGATATGGCAATTTGCCACGCACAAATAATGCAGGCAATTATTCCAATAATGCAAGGAGGGGCTAATCTGTGAAATTTACATATGTTGCAGTAAACTCTAAAAACAGAAAATATAAGTCAGAAATGACTGCTAACTCAAAAGAAGAGGTTAAAAAGCTTCTTGAACAAAGAGGACTTATGCCTTTGCAGATTAAAGAAGTTAAAAAAGGCAGTGACGAGGATATTCCGGTTTGGCAGAGAGAAATCGGCGGAACTAAGGATGTTCACGACATAAAGGTTAGTAAGAAAAAGCTTCTTACATTTATGCATCAGATGACCTTGATGATTCGTTCAGGTATTTCACTTTCAATCGCAATGGAAGTTATGTGTGATAGTGAAAAAGATAAGAATATGCTTCGTATTCTTCAGGAAATTACAAAGAATCTTTATAATGGTATTCCGCTTGCACAATCTATCGGTTCTTTCAAAACATTCCCAAAGGTTTATGTAAATATTATTCAAACCGGTGAAGCAAACGGTCGTCTTGATAAAGCGTTTGATAAGTGCGTAACACTTATGAAAAAGGAAATGACTCTTAGCGGTAAGCTTATGAGTGCTATGATTTACCCTGCTTTCCTTGTAGTACTTACAATTGCACTTGTAGTTGTAATGGGTGTAATGGTACTTCCATCATTTGAAAAGTTATTCGCAAGCTTTGATTC
>JAXJSN010000097.1:0-4185 GCA_036310085.1 Ruminococcus sp. | reverse complement strand
CTAAGCATATTTTAAAAGGTGCTAGGCTTTGCCTGTATCCAAGTAAGTTTAATCTTTATAGATGTTCTAAGGGAATAAAAAAGCCTGTTCAAGAGCTTGTAACCCTTGAACAGGCAGAAAAAAAGGCAAGTGGGGCAACACTTACCTTTGACCGAACTTATTTGTTGAGTAAGTCCGAAACTCTTTGTTCTGATGAAGATTTAATAAACATAATTCGTCAGAGATATTATAACACTAAGCGTATTAAAAAACAATAGCGTATATTAACGCACTGGAGATTCGCCGTTTGTGGCGAGGGGCTCCAGTGCGTTAATTGTTGCTGTATTTTTATTGCTTATACTATAATAGCAAGCACTGCGATGTGTCGGACATCTCTGCTTGTTAGGGAGAACCCTAAGACCCCCATTGATAATGGTGCAGGGAGTTTCCCTGCCTCAATACCTTTTGGAAAACTCCAAAAGTAGTATTGAGTTACTATTTCGGGAAAATTGAGGTTTTATAGTAGTTTAAATTTGCAGGGTTCTCAAACCTCAACAGAAAGAAAAAATTAGTTTTTAGATTGTGAGGCAAGAAATAAATTCTTTGGTTTATGCTTTAATTAGTAAATGTTTTTGTGTGCTAGACTTGAAAAGCCGAGTAATTGAAGATTAAGTAAATTAGTTTTTGAGTTGCTCGGCATCAGAGCGACAGCACACAAAATTTATATTGTCAATAACCACCTGTAAAGGTGGCTTTTTTATTTATAAAAAAGTGCGTTAGCATTATTGACAATATAAAAATTTACGATGATTTTTGAATTTACATAAAGTTCATATTTTGCACTTCAAAGTGCTTGACAGTACTTTATTTTATGCTATAATATTTGTGAGGTGGTATTTATGGCAGAAAAGAAAAAAGCTATTAAATTGACTGTTACAGAAGAAATGTTTAACGAAATTACCGAACGAGCTCGTAAGATGAGTATTTCTGCACCTGCTTTCTGTTGTTATGTGATTGGTGAGAAGTTGAGCCAATATAATCTTGGTGAAGATGTTGCAATAGAAACTATAAGAAGTTATGCAGAAGATTTATTGAGCGAACGAGGAAAAGAATAATAAGCGTTGGGTTGCTGGTGCGTTGGGGGTCGCTCCCCGCTAGGGGTGCACCCCCGTACAGCTCTTATTATTAATTTACTGGGGGGTGATTTTATGACTAAAAAAGAATGTCTTGAAGATGGATATTACAGCGAAGAATACTTCGTTTACTCAAATGATGGGTGGATTTATGACAACGAAACAGGCGAACCAGTAGCGAGATTTTCAGGCGAAGAAGGATACAACGAAGAATATTTTATTCGTGAATTAGGACAAGAATGGGAGAGCGTTAAGTTAATCTGATTTAGTTGTTGTGAAGTCTATATTAACTTGATTATATATACATATCTCCCCAAAATTAATAAAAAGCGAGGTGAGACGGTGTCTGAAAAGAAAAAAACAGAGGTATTTCAGTTTGATGGAGAACCTCCAATGAAATTCTTGGAAAAATTAGAAGCTCCTTATTACAAGCCTGTTAAGGTATCTTATGAGGGGAACATTTTACATATCCAACAAATGGCGAGTATGAATTTTGAGCCTAAAATAAAAGTTTTAAGTGCTGAAGAGTATGTTCTTCTTTCTACTGGTGAAGTTAAGGAAATGGAACATCACGAAAATAGAGCTGATGACGGTTATGTTAGTTTGCGTAGAACTTTTAGAAATTTGCGAGCTCTTTTAAATACTAATTGTTCTGAACCTAAGAATTGTAGATTTGTTACTTTGACTTATGGCGAAAATATGACTGACTCTAAAAAACTTCGTAAAGATGTTGAGCATTTTGTGTCGAGATTGCGAAAAAGGTATTCTGATTATAATATTGAATATATTGCTATTGCAGAACCTCAAGGTCGTGGTGCTTGGCATTGTCATATTGTTTTTATTTTCAATAGATTAGCTCCATTTATTCCTAATGATGTAATATGGCAGTGTTGGTCTCCTAAAGGTTATAAAGACAAGCTAAAAAATGGTACTGGCTATGATTATACAAGCATTAAAAGGCTTGATGATGTTGATAATGTTGGTGCTTACTTGACTGCATATTTAGGTGACTTGCCTTTGTCTGATGCAGAGGCTCTCTCTGATATTATTGACCCTAAAAAATATAAAGTGAAAGTTATAGAGGGCGAAGACGGTACGCCTAAGCATATTTTAAAAGGTGCTAGGCTTTGCCTGTATCCAAGTAAGTTTAATCTTTACAGATGTTCTAAGGGAATAAAAAAGCCCGTTCAAGAGCTTGTAACCCTTGAAGAGGCAGAAAAAAAGGTAAGTGGGGCAACACTTACCTTTGACCGAACTTATTTGTTGAGCAAGTCCGAAACTCTTTGTTCTGATGAAGATTTAATAAACATAATTCGTCAGAGATATTATAACACTAAGCGTTTAAAAAAACAATAGCGTATATTAACGCACTGGAGATTCGCCGTTTGTGGCGAGGGGCTCCAGTGCGTTAATTGTTGCTGTATTTTTTATTGCTTATATTATAATAGCAAGCACTGCGATGTGTCGGACATCTCTGCTTGTTAGGGAAATCCCTAAAACCCTTTAATTGATGTATATTGATTTTAATTTTTGAGTATGATATAATTGCCTTAGGCAAAATGATGTTATTGTCCAGTGTGACAATACGAACCCCCACTGTTCGGAGCAGTGGGGGTTCTTCTTTTTAGGTTGTGCTGTCTTTACTTTTTATCCAACCACTTGCAAATATAGTAGGCGATTATACTTGCTCCGATAGAAAGTAAAAATGATGTTATTATATCCAATGTGACCCCTCCTTCCTGCTGGAAAGAGTCGACAGCCTAGTCATTATACCATAGCTTAAGAAAAGTGTCGATAATTGATTTAATATATAAAAAATTAGTTTTTAGATTGTAAAGGTAAAAAAATATTGCTTTGATTTTTACTGTAATTAGTAAATGGTTTTGTGTGCTAGACTTAAAAAAGCCGAGTAATTAAAAATTTATAAATTAGTTTTTGAGTTGCTCGGCAGATGAGCCAATGCACACAAAATTTATATTGTCAATAACCACCTGTAAAGGTGGCTTTTTTATTTATAAAAAAGTGCGTTAGCATTATTTACAATATAAAAATTTACGGATTTAGTAGCTGAAAAAATAGGGGGTACTACGACCCCCCATTGGGTGCTTTGTGCTTTGTGCTTTGTTTTATTTTTTATTATTGACAATTACATACAATTGATGTAATATTTACACAGAGGTGATTTTTATGGCAACATCAAAATTGAGTGAAGATAAAATGAGAATACAGGTGATTTGTAGTAATGAGTTAGTCGAAAGATTGGATAAGTATGCTCAGATGATGGGAGTAACTCGTTCTGCACTTGCTTGTATGTTTATTGGACAAGGTTTAATGGGTTTTGATAAAGCAATGAATGTTGTTGATAAGCTTGGAGATGGATTATTAAATAGTTTTCAGGATATGCTGAGTGCTGAGAACAGGGGGGACAGCTCCCCCTCTGGGGGGCTGTCTGCCTCAGATGATTGAGTTTTAATAATTCTAATTTAATTGTTAGTGCAGTCTATATTAACTTGATTATATATACATATCTCCCCAAAATTAATAAAAAGCGAGGTGAGACGGTGTCCGAAAAGCAAAAAACGGAGATATTCCAGTTTGATGGAGAACCTCCTATGAAATTTTTAGAGAAATTAGAAGCTCCTTATTATAAGCCTGTTAAGGTATCTTATGAGGGGAATATTTTACATATCCAACAAATGGCGAGTATGAATTTTGAACCTAAAATAAAAGTTTTAAGTTCTGAAGAGTATGTTTTGTTGTCTACTGGTGAAGTAAAAGAAATGGAACATCACGAGAACAGAGCTGATGACGGTTATGTTAGTTTGCGTAGAACTTTTAGAAATTTGCGAGCTCTCTTAAATACTAATTGTTCTGAACCTAAGAATTGTAGATTTGTTACTCTGACTTATGGTGAGAATATGACTGATGCTAAAAAACTGCGTAAAGACGTTGAGCATTTTGTGTCAAGATTGAGAAAAAGATATTCTGATTATAACATTGAGTATATTGCTATCGCAGAACCTCAAGGTCGTGGTGCTTGGCATTGTCATATTGTTTTTATTTTCAATAGATT
>JAXJSN010000096.1:0-3057 GCA_036310085.1 Ruminococcus sp. | reverse complement strand
TTTTCAGGATTATCAATATCAAATAGCTTAGCGGCATTTACTCTGCAATCATATATAATTTCCGATGCCTTTACAGACATACTATGGCCACTTCTGCCGGGATTTGCTCCAAAGCTTTTTATAGACCTATTAACCGCATCTATCACACTTTGAGGCTTTGGAAAGGTTGTAGCACCGTTATCTAAATAAATCATTTATTACCCACGGCAGCCGTGCCCAATATAGTAATTCCTTTGCTCCCTAAAATTTTAACAGCTTTTTCTAATTGATTTGGTACATATAAGCTATATCCGCACGACCTTGTTTTTAGATGAACAGGAGTACGAACAAGCATTGAATTTATATTGTTTTTTCTGAGCAAGTCACGAGCTTTCATAGCATAAGTAACCGAACTCAGCATAATTAAATTATCTTCCATATTTTTCACCTACATATTTTTATTTTATTACAATAACATATTATGTAAAAAATCTGAGTTTGGTACATTATGCAGGTAAACAGCTTATAAATTAAGTTTGCTCTGATTAAGCGTAAACATAATCAGAGCAAATTAAATTAATATTTAATGACAGACAGATTATCTATCGCAACTGCAATCACGGTCACAATCTCCTACCTTTGGCGGAAAGAAAGAATCTGTAGGAAATTCAATTTTGCTAAACACCTCACAAGGGTCATCAGTCTTTGCAGGACATTCCTTACGAGGCACACAAAAATCATACGATGGAATCATAAGCTGGACATTGCGTTCAAGCTGAGTAATTGTAAAAATACCGATTGTAACAGTAATCCATTTTGGCTGAGGCTGAACAAAGCCGCAACCAAAATAATCAACTACACATTTTGGTACACTTGCACACGACATTCCGCACGGCTTGCCGCAATCGTGAAGCTTTGCAGAAAGTGCCATCGGGTCAGAAATCTGTACACTTGCCTTTGGCAAACTGCCGCTGTATGTGCATGAATTTTCGTTATCTATGCAAATCGGTGTACCCTCGCTTGAAAAGGTCTTTGCACTACCCTCGCTACCATAAAGCACAACCCTTTTGCCATACATTGCAAGACCGTTTACTGTTCCCGGTGTTGCCCCTGTTGAAGTATATACATCAACAGCAACATCAAAATAGAACATCATATCCACAGCATAAAAACCTCTGTGGAAAGCCACCGGCTCAACATCAACCGTTGCCGTAATAACACGAGCCTTGCATATACGCACAGAGCAGGCATTATTAACAAGTATCTGGTCATCCTCGGTAAACAGCAGGGTCAAGTCACTTAAACAATCCTTTGCACCGCAACTGTCATATATACGACTGGCATCTACACAAACGGTATTACTGCAACCATTCTGTGACTGTTCAGAAAAATCAGTATTGCAAGCCGTTGAAAAAGGAGCATCTGACATAAAAATAACCTCCATACAAGTATTCACAGACTGTGTTAATCAGCACTGTAACATTACATTTTATGGAGGTTTTTATATTTTGTGAATATTTTAAGTATTTAAATATTAATTATTACGGATAAAAAGCTGACATATCAATAATATTATATATTGTATTAATAATTATCAACACAATTACAAGTACTAAAATATAGTTACCAAAATAAGCAAATATTTTATTGTAATTTTTTGTATAATTAAGTGCGTTTTTATTAATTTTATATACCTCAGCTCTGCTTCTTGATTTGAACAGCAAAGAAAGATTATAATAAAACCTTGTACCAACTAAAAATAGAAAAGTCATTCCGACATTATTATTTATACCCTTGTATTCAAAAAAGCCAAATACCGGAAGAGCATAGATTATGTAATAAGAAAAAAATAATATAAGCGGAATTGCAATATTCACTACACCGACCGAGCCATTAATTTTTTTATTAATCACAAATATGTTGATTACCAACAAAGCAATCATAAGGATTGCGACTATTACATTTAAAACATAATTTTCAGGTGTTGCAATACCTGTATTTATCAGTATTTTTACACCGATTAAAGACAATAAACCAAAAACAAAAAGTGCAAGGTCATACAGTAAAATATTTTTATTTATTTTCATAATAACCAGACCTTTCTTTGACAATCTCTTTAATGTTAATAAAAATATTATTATTCAGCTTTTCTGCTAAGCTATATTGCTGTCCGTTGATATTAACAATATTGCAATTTTCATCAGCGTTTTCGAGAATTGCATATACTGAAAATTGTCCAAGCTTTCCCTGACAATCAATTTCAGGTACTTTTACATTCGCATCAAATATGCATATGTATTACTAATTTAGTTTTTTGGCGGTTTTGCAAAAACAAAACCGCCTTAAATTATCAGTCAAAAGGAAGTTTAAAACGAAAATCCATCGTCAGAGGTACATCGTTAACTGTTATTGTAAGAGGTTTTTTAAAATAACCATTTGTTACAATTTGATATACAGCACTTACCCCCTCTTTATAATCAATGCGTTGAAATTTTTCCCCATCAAGCGTAATATTATATTCTTTAGCCTCATTTTTTAAAAATGAAATATCAAGGATATAACAAGTTTTATCAGCCTGTCTATTATAAGTAGCATTACAAGTAATAGTATTGCTGCCATCGTTTACAGAATAAAATTCCGTTCTATAAGGATAATATACGCTTTGAAAATTAAGCAAACCAACTCTATCATCATACTTATATGCTGTATGGTCAAAACCTTTTTTATTATGTACAAAATAGCAATCATCAGCATCTATTATATAATAATTCTTCAAATCAAATTCATTATCTGAATATTTCAAAGCGGATTCTATATTATCAAAAGTCAGAAAATAACCTTCAAATGGATAAGTAGAAACTAACACAACTAAAATTGAACAAAAAACAATCAAACTGAATAGCCACTTATTTTCAACTTTCATTTTTAATTTATCCTTTTTATTAACCACTGTTTTATAACACGACACGATTTTAAATCTTACTAATATAAATATAACTAATACATATAAAAACAACCAAGCAATCCATCTTGTGATTTCTGCTATAGATAACATATATTATTCCTCCTTTTAATATC
>JAXJSN010000095.1:0-5726 GCA_036310085.1 Ruminococcus sp. | reverse complement strand
GGTAGAGCGCCACCTTGCCAAGGTGGAGGTAGCGGGTTCGAGCCCCGTCATCCGCTCCAAAAAATAAAACTCCTTTGTCGTTAGACGAAGGGGTTTTATTTTATCGGATTGTTATGTAACGCTTGGGCAAAAGAAGTATTAAAATCATATGATGCTATTTGTACTAACTGCGAGAGAGGCACTCGCTTTTTATTTTCAACTAAATCTATATTTATAGCAACAGCACTCTCCTATTTGATTGACAGGAGAGTGCTGTGTTTGATTAGAAAACAATTATCTCATTCTACTTCGACAACTAGTGAGGGAGTGTGTCAACAAGTAATCAAAACTTATTCATAAACCGTTGAACCGATAGGCAATCTTATTGCTATATCTGCAATATACTTTTGTATTGCGGTTACATCTTTTATATTTATCTCATCGTCCTGAGTTGCATCTGCTAAGATAATTTCTTCATCGGTAAGTACAGTAAGCTCTGCCAGATGTTTTTGGATTGTGGTAACATCGTTAATATCAACCTTGTTATCAGCGTTTACATCGCCTAAGATTCCGATAGGGGTTATTTCAGGATTATCCTCGCAAGGTTCAAATACATATCCTAACTCAATTATTTTTTCATCGTGTGAACCATATTCTATTGCGTTTCTGCCATCTATATAGCCTATGGCTTCGTTATAACCATCTTCCATTAAAAATGTATATTCGTATAGAGCTTCAACAGTTATAACAACACTATATATATTACTTGTTTTGAAAGTGGTATCGGCAGAAATAGGAGTCATAGTACCATCGGTTACATCAAACCATTCAACATCTATAATTTCACAGCCGGGTGTAATGCAAAACGGATTATAATAAGGTGAATTTCCTTCGTATGGTTCGCCGATACCATATATTTCGACTT
Organism: Ruminococcus sp.; assembly: GCA_036310085.1. Taxonomy (GTDB): domain Bacteria; phylum Bacillota; class Clostridia; order Oscillospirales; family Acutalibacteraceae; genus Ruminococcoides. Next base: position 4,822 of record JAXJSN010000095.1, on the reverse strand, counting down.
CTTCAACAATTTTAGATAAATCTCTTTCGCAAGGAGAAAATTTAAGACCTAACTCCAGATAAGTTTCATCATAAGAACTATAAGCAATTGCATTTTGTCCGTTAATATTACCCTCTGCAATATTAACATTTATGTCATCTGTTTCAAAAGTATAGTTGCCCTCGGCGTCTACACGGACGACTACGCTATATTCTCGTCCTTCCTCAAAAACATCATCCTCATTCATAAGCACTCCTCTGCCGTCAGTAACATCATACCACTCAACAGCAGATACATTACAGCCTTTTGTTGAACAGAAAGCATCATAATCAGGAGTTCTGCCGGCTATTGGTGCGTCAACATACATAACATCAGCAAATGAAATGATAGTTTCTTTTGATAGGGTAAATACAAGCGAAATTTCTGCAGAAATTTCTGAACCGGGTAATAATACTTCTGCTTGATGTCCGCCTACAAGTGCCATAATATCAATAAATCCATCTTCATCGGTTGGGAATTTATAATTTTCTTTTGCTCTAATCCATACCTGCAATTCATATGTATGACCTGCAATAAATTTATCGTTTTCTTTCATATTTACTTCTGTTGTATTTGTAATATCGGTCCAAAAAACACCGGTTATATTAAATTTATCACCGACAGGTGCTGCAGAAAATATAGGATTTGCACCAACAGCAGGTTCTTTAATGTCTTTAATCTCAACATAATATACTTCTTCTCTGATATCACCAAATACGCAAGAAACAAGAATAAAATATTTCTGGTCTTTTCCGGCACTGTTAGATTCTGCTTTCTTACCATTAACTGTGGCTTCAACGCTTGTTTTTCCATTTTGGGTGGTGAAAAAGTAGTTATCTGTGACGGATAATACAATGTTGGCTTCGTAAATTCCATCTTCTTCAAAAGTATCGGAAGGATTCATAAAAGTATAAGTCTTGTAATCATACCAAGCGATACCTTCAAGATAATAAGGAGAATTTATTTTGCCTATAGTAACACCGTCTGTTTCTATTTCAACATCAAATACAGGGTATTCACCCGGTACAGGTTCAATTACATTAACAGAAACCTTTGAAATTTCATAATTATAATCACATGGCTCAAAAGTATATTCAATAAATGTACCATATTGAGTTGTTAGAGAATCATATACAGTAGCTTGTTTATCATTTACATATGCGTTTATGAAAGGTGTGTTGTAGTTATCAACTAAAAATTCATATCCGTCACATACCTTAAGAATTATGTTTATTGCATAAATATGGTCTTTTTCAAAGGTGTCATCAGGAGTCATAACTCGACCTGTTGTTTTATCAGTCCACCATTTACCTTCAAATACTTCCGGGTCATCTTCCAACTGTTTGCTGTATGTGTATGCATTAGGCTCTGCAAGTTTACTGCTGTAATCGGGACATTCGCCAACATAAGGGGTGCGTATATCTGAGATATAAATATTTCTGATAAGCGTTGCATTTTCTGAATTTTTGGCAAATACAGTAATAGGAAAAGTCTGTAATAATAAAATAAAAATCAATACAAGACTTAAGGTTTTAGTAATTTGTTTTTTCATTATAATTCCTCCTGTTAATTTATTCTTGTAACCGTTAAGTCATCGGCTACATTAAGAGTAAAAATAAATTCTTCCGGCTCGCAGGTAGGATATTTGTAAACCGCTGTAACCTCTACCTTGCCTTCTTTTAGTCCGACAAAATAAATGTCGGCACCTTTATCTCTCATTCCGCACTCAAATTCCGGTGCAGGTTTTACATATGAGTAATATTCAACTATATCAGTAGGATTAAGATATAAATAAAACCCACCACCTGCTATTACACCTTGGCGATTATAGCAATAAGCTTTTTCTTTATTAAAAGGATATTCATTCTTTTTTATGCGTTTAAAAAACAAATTTTTCATACAAGCCACCTTACATAGATAGTATATAAATTTGACCGAGCAACCTTTCGGAGGCTCGGTCTTAAATTTATTAGGTGATTAATGCGATAACGCCGTATCAATTATATTATTTTGTTAAGGACAATTAACCCAAAGTTATTAATCCTGCAATCAGCATTTGAATTAAGGTTACATCTTTAACATTAATGTCGCCATCATCATTTACATCAGCAACATCAAACATAAACTCATCAGTTGTATCTATCATAACACTACCGTCATCTAACTTGTAGTCTGCAAGATACTTCTGTAAATATGTAACATCATTTACATTAACTTCATTGTCAAGATTAATGTCACCAACAAGGATAAACGGAACTTCTTCTTGAGCCACGCTAATTGTTACAGGTAACTCGTAAAAAGTATTATCGAATTCGTCACAGATATAAACAACTGTATTATATGTTCCCTTTGGAATACATCCGTTAGGCATAATATAAACATTCATACCATCAGCTTGAACATCTAAAAGCTCAGGGTCTTTAGCATAAGCACGAAAGCTATTAATCATAGTTGAACCAACACTTGTAAATGTAACGATATTTTGTACAGTTTCGTATTCTTCTGTTTCAAAAACATAATCAAGCTGTGTAACATCAGGCATTACAGCGTAAGCAGGTGTTGTTGCAACAGGGAACTTGTATACAGCACCATTTTGGTTGCCTATCATTTGAGCGTAATATTCGATGTTATTAATATAAATATTAGTATTGTTGGCAAAGTCTATTAAATCGCCTACACCATTACCGTCACGATCACGAGTTGCAAATTCGAGATATACGCTGTAACGAAGACCAGCAATGAATCTGCCGTCCGGGTGGAAGAAATCAGCAGAATCCTCACCGTTGTCCATTATGTTGTTGTTATTAAAGTCAACAAACCATTTAGCATTAGAAACATATATCTCTTTATTTAATTCGATGTTAGAAGATAATCCTGTAATATCTTCTGCAGATGCAGGGTATTGGTATCCAACAGGAGCAAAGATACTATCAATATAAAGTTCTTCAACAATCTTTGGTTCTGCTATTGGATAAAAGTAATAGTAAGCAATTGCGTTTGTTTGACCATCTAAGTCTGAACCTGTAAGAGGATTAACAAAACAAGACTGACCATTAACATTTACCGCTACTTTGTCTGCAAAATAGGTTGTGGTGTTACTATTGTTTGTTGTGCTTAAGTAAATCGTCGCACGATACATCTGGTGTTTTTCGTAGGTTTCGGTTTCGCCCATTTGTACTGCGTTATCGTTTGATATATCATTATCATCAAGATAATCACCATAAACTTTGTAAATATCTCCGTTGTTTGACCATGCATAAATAGCTTCACTGTTGCTACATTCAGGTCGCAAAGATGCATACTGGTCATCAGGTGCTAAATCTCTGCCATCACCGGCATTAGGAAATGGTGCTGTTAAATCTACCTTGTTAAGATAAGTGTGATTTGGGTCTCTAAGGCGATCCCATTTCCAATAAAAGCTAAATTCCTGTGGCTCGAAAAATGTGCCGTATACCTTGTTTTCGGAATAACCGTCAACATATGTATCTTCAAAATCAGTAAAATTATACTTTGTACCATTTACTGTTATGTTACAATCATCTGCATATGTATACCATGATTCGTCTGAATATTCATCTAAATAAGTTTGGCGAGCAGGGAATACATAACCTTCTTTTGGTGCAAATGCTACATCAAGTTCAGGAATTAAATTACCTGCAAAAAGACCTGTATTTCCGCTAACACCGGTTACCCAAGAGCCTTTGTCATAAATAAGCTCATAAGGGGCATCTTCAGGAATAGTTGCAATTTTATTAGGATCTCCACCAACAACAGGTGTATCCAAATTCACCTCAAATTCAGTAATAGGAATATTGATAATTACAGTTTGAGAATTGTTTGCTATATAACTTTGAGTGTCGATTGCATAAACTGTTACCTTTATCTGTCCCGGCTTATTTGCAGTAAGAACACCATCGTTGCTGATAGTAGCTACATCAGTACCAACTAAAGACTCAACTTCCCATTTGGTTTCATAAATTTCAGGAAGGTCTGCTCCGTCACCAGGTACACAATTGAGCTTCATAGTATTGCCAACATAAGGACCTTCGATTGTTTTTTCACTGATTACATTGCCTGACTCGTCTGTAATATCAACAAAACCTGCAACACGATGTAAGTATACAGGATAAATTGTAGATGTATAAATACGAGATCCATTGTGGTAAAGATAAGCCTGTACGCCGTAAAATCCCGGAACAGATTCACTTAAATCATAGCTGTCACTAAAGAGTTCAGAAAAATTAAATTCCATACCTTTATTAAATGCATAAGATTTAAAAGCATTTTTAGGCATACCTTCCGGAGATCTTGTAATAGCCCAATAGACTGTAATTTCATCAGCAGGGTATTCGTAAACTTTAGCAACTAAAGTAACTTCGTTTAAAACATAGTCGTAAAAATCCTCATAATAGAAATCACGGTTATTTGTTTGATCAATGATTAGTGGGTAAGATGATACCGCTTCTTTAGAAATTGTTGCCGCACTTGTTGATATAACGCTTGTCGGAATCATACTTATTGTAAGCATTAATACAAGCACCAAACTTAACATTCGTTTTTTCATAATTGTTCCTCCTTTTGTTTTTGTAACCGCAAAATTGTCGGTTACATTAAGTTTAAGATAATGTAGATTATTACGATCTTTGTTCCACATTAAATTATTGATGCAGGGGTTTTTACATATAACTTACTTTTCAATATATACTGACTTGTCTGCATATGTTTGAGCTAACTCAACAAAAAAGTCATAAAGCAATTCTTCATACTCGCTTTTTGTTGTTGCTGTTTTAGATGTATCGTCACT
>JAXJSN010000094.1:0-2183 GCA_036310085.1 Ruminococcus sp. | reverse complement strand
TAAAACACCAAAAACTTACTACTTACTACAAACTTACTACAATCGATGCAAAAAACGTGCAGAGAATATAGTTCTTTAAATTTTTGTAGTAAGCAAAGACAAAAAAGTAAGACTGCTATCAGATTAAAATTCTGAAAGCAGTCTTTTTAATATCTTAAAATCGGCACATTGGATTGATTTTTATTTGTGAGGTAGAATGATGCTACCAAATACAAGGAGGTCATTTTATGAGAAAGAAAGTAAAAGTCAAGTTTACGGATTTTGAGAGCAACCTTTTAATCAATGGTATGAATGAGTTCCGCAATATGCTCTTGGCAGACGGGTTGCCTACCGAGGACGTTGATGAGCTGTTGTTGAAAATCATTGATAAAAGTGAAAAGTAAGAGGTGGTTTTATGTATAACATTATAGAAGAATTTTATTACGGCAATATTGAGCCGCAGGAGCTGACAACAGAAATCACACCCAAGCTCAAAAAGAAGCTGAGTGCCCTTGTTAAGAAAGAAGAAGAATTGACAGCGATGCTACCCGAAAAGGAAAGGGAGCTGTTTGTAAATTATGTGAATGCTCACAATGAGTTTTCAAGCATCGGCAATTCCGACAGCTTCATATCAGGATTCCGGCTCGGAGCAAGATTTACTTATCATACATTTATAACTGAAACGAAAGGTTGATTATTATGTCAAAGATTACGTATCGTCAGGTTGGAGATTATCTGATTCCAAATCTTAGTTTACCGCCCGAAGAAGCAAAAGTTGCCTTAGGTAAGTGGGGTATGATTTGTAAGGACTATCTTTTCAATCATAAGAAAGTAGTGTTTTCTACTCTTCTTGCGGAAGGTAAGTTGTATCAGCACTGTGCAGAAATAGAAAAACAGGCAAATGAAATGTACGTCCTTCTGATTGAACAGATGAAAGAGGCAGAAGGTGTCACAGAGAAACTTAAAGAGCAAGACCAACTGGAATGGATTCAAAGAATGGGGAATATTGAGCAGAGGATAAGAGAGATAGTGTGTAATGAATTAATTTATATATAAATAAAAGTTGCAGCAGCAAAGAACTACTGCAACTTTCAAACATGAAATTTACTTTATTCACTAAAGTGAAAATAAAACTCTATATTTAATTTTATCATAATCGTCGAGTCGATTTTTTATCTCGGCGATTATTTTTTGTAATGATAAAAAACATTTTTGAAAACCTGTAGTTGATTTGTTGTTTCAGGCGCTATTTGTAAGAACTTTGTAATATCTATTATGTTATTCTGTTAAATATAACGGGTAATTATTTTTATTTTTAATCAAATATGCAAGCGACGACTGGAGGTTGAAAAAAATGACAATGTTGGACAAGGTTTGTTTTTATGTGGCGGATATCGTACCGTTTTTAGCAAGTCTTGGAGCTTTTATATATGGTGTAAAGCATTTCTTTAAAAAGGGTAAAGCTTATTACCTGCAGATAGTAACTATGGCTTTTGGGTGTTATGCAATGGGCAGTTTATATTATCTGTGCCAATCAATTACTGCGGAAGAAGTGCCGGAAGGTTTTACTGCAGCATATCTTGGCAGAATAGGCTTTTTCCTGTTTCTCTTCACTGCAAATTTCGGACAAATGGATGGATTTGTAGATGATAGGACACCGGCTTTAAAAAAATTCAGATATATTGCTCTGATTGCTCCGATTGCGGTAGCTTTGCTGTATGTGCCTTGTATTTTGTCTGATATGCTGATCAGTACAAAAATATCATTGGTTTTTATGTGGATTGCTGCAATGTGCAGTTCCTATTATAATTTTAAGCACGCTGTTATAAGCGATTTGGGATATGGATTTGTAAAAGCGATAAGACCATATAATATATGTGCTTTGATTCTTACTTTTACAGAGCTTGTATTACATATACTTTGGGCTAACTCTGATAATTGCGGCTTTGTGATAATTGCTCTTGTGTCGCTTGTGTTCAGTGTTATGAGTGTCGTTACAATTCTTGCACTCAAGAGAGGAGTGGAAGCATGGAAAATTTAATTTATATCCTCTTTGTCTGCATTACAATTCCTCTTGCACTGATGGCGTGTTTGATCGACAAAAAGCCAAGACGTATTGTTATATTTTTTATAATCGGTATCTGCTCTGCAGTGTTTGCGTCAGAGGTCAACGGTATTCTGACTTATCTTATCCCGCTTGATGT
>JAXJSN010000093.1:0-19939 GCA_036310085.1 Ruminococcus sp. | reverse complement strand
GTAATCAACCATCTGTGCTTGTGCATCTTCAATTACTTTAGACCGTTCATAATTCGTTATTTTTTTTACGGTATGAGTTTTAAGTCTTGTACCGTCATTTGCAATTGTTGCAGTATAGGTTGCAAGTTGTAAAGGTGTAAATGCATTATCAGACTGACCTATTGCCGCCTGAACAGTATTTCCTGCCTGCCATTTTGTACTGTCTCTACCCGCAAGAAAACCTTTTGATTCCTCGACCTCAACACCTGTATATTCTCCCAAACCAAATTTTTGAGCATAAAGATACATTGTATCAATGCCAAGTCTTCTGCCTGCTTCTGCAAAAAAATAGTTGCAGGAATGTGTAATCGCTCCGTTTATATTTAAATTACCATGGTAATGCATACACTTTACAACATTTGTAGGATAATAGTCATAGTTTTGCTTACAATAAATCTGCGTTTTTTCATTTACTATATTTTCCTCTAAAGCGGCAAGTGCCACGCAAGGCTTGTACACAGAACCGGTTGCAAAGCTACCTACAAAAGCACGATTATACAGCGGCGAAGTTTTATCCTGAGCAAGCTTTAAATAATAACTGCCGTATTTGCTGTATTTATTAAGGTCATAGGTAGGATAGCTTGCCGCTGCAAGAACAGAAAAATCCTTTACCGAAAGCATTACCACCGCACCGGTTTGGCAATCCTCGCCATAGCCTTTTTTACCCTTGAGTTTTTGTTCTGCAACACCCTCTGCTTTAGCCGCTTTTATATTTTGAGCAAGAGCTTCAACTGCAGTTTTTTGCAGCTTACTGTCAATAGTAAGATAAATTGTACTGCCGGGCTGTGCGTTTATTGTATCGAGCGTATCGACAACCGTTCCGTCTGAGTTTTTCTGTACAATTTTTGCACCACTCTTACCCCTGAGTATATCCTCGTATGCAAGTTCAATGCCAAACTTACCTATTTTATCGGTAAGCATATAATCCTTATCGGCTTTCTTTTTTTCTACATATTCTTCTTCGGTTATTGAGCCTAAAGCACCGATAAGATGTGGAGCAAGATCAGGATTTTCAGCCTGTCTTACAAGATAAGTCTGCACATCAACACCGCTTACTCCCTGCATATTTTCACTTACGGCAATCACTGCCGACTGACTAATATCCTTAGCAAAAATATACGGCTCTGAATTTGAATAGCCTGTAATTTCCATATTATAATGCACCGACACAAGGCTTAACAGCTGAGATATATTATAATCGCCATCAAGCTTATATCTTAAAACAAGTGCATTAAAGCAGTCCTCGGCAGAAGTATTTTCAGGCAAATAAAGATATTGAGTTAAAAGCGTGTTTACCTCGTCTTTAGCATCTTTTTTATATGTATACTTTCCGTTAAATTCAATAGGCAGAGTATCTTCCCAGCTATCACCTGTTTTTGACAAAATATTTATCAGTTTTAAAATTGTAGAATCTAAAGTTTTATTATCTGCATATAGTTTATCTATTACAATTTTATAATGCGTTTTATTTGCCACAAGCTCTTTGCCGTTACAATCAAGAATTTCACCTCTTGTCGCATCGGTTTTAACAGTATAACCGATTGAGTTTGCAGAAAGCTCCTTATAGCTTTTGCCCTGAATAAGTTGCCAATCAACAAGTCTTGCCGCAAAAATTCCAAAGCAGATAAGAGTTACAGCCATACAGACTGCAACCCTGTTTTTACTGCTTTTATTTTTTGACTCACGCTGTTTTCTTTGCTCAGACTGCATAGCCTACTCTCCTGATTAAAGCCTTTTACTTAAATATGAATTAAGAAAATAAAACGGAATTATCATAATAAATGAATATACAATTCTTGAAATATAATGATTAACAAACAAAATATGCCAATCTGAAAATCCTGCGGCTACCTTAAAAATCAAGAAATACAAACAGATAACAACAGGAATAACCACAAACGCAAACACCATTACAGATAATAATGATGATACAAAATAACGCCTGAAAATATTAGATTCCATATAACAAACGATTGTAAGCACCAACGCAAAAAATCCGATTGTGCCACCTGTCGCCATATCGGTCATAACACCGCACACTGCACCAAAAATTAACGACGGCACAGGCTTTTCTTTTGCTGCGATTGATAAAGCAATAGGAATAAGCAACAACGGCTTACTAAAAAACACCTCGGGCACAAGCTTTGGAGTAGTCTGAACTATGTAAAATATCAAAATTTCAAGCGAGTATGCAAAATACCTGAAAAAAATTGGTGTAGTTTTCATCTACTTGCACCTGCCTCACCCTTGCCCGAAAAATCGGTAATAACCGCCGCAGTAGTTACAGCTCTTATATCCTCGTAAGGCTCTACAACAGCATAAACCGTTGTATCGTAAGAATTAAATTTTACCTCTTTTACTTTACCAATAATAAGGTTTTTAGGGTACACTCCGCCGGTACCTGCAGTAACAATAATATCGCCTTTTTTTATTTTATTATCCTCTGCAATTTTATTTAAAGCAGTAAGATTTTTATCGCTAAGGCTAACACTTCCGCTGATAATTCCGCTGTCATTTGTCTGCTTGTCAATAGCCCCTGCCTTAGTATCGGGAGATAGTATTGTTTTTACCTTACAAGTTGAAGCATCTACCCTGCTAACCCAACCTACAAGTCCGTTTTCGGTTATTACAGGGTCATTTACACTGACTCCCTGCACTGAGCCTATATCAAGTGTAAACGAATAAAAATCTTCGTTTGCATCTCGCATAATAACGCTTGCCGGCATAATGCTATACGATGGATTTTCTTTTTTTAGCTCATAATATTCCCACAGTCTTATATTCTCATTTTTTACATCATAATAATCAACAAGCTGTTCTCTTAATTGAGCATTTTCAGATTTTAGCTTTTCATTATCAGCAAGAAGCTCCTCATAACTTGCAGTATCGGCACTCGCTACAAACGAAGCAGTTACCTGAGATAATCCTCTTGTAAATCCATTTATTATGCTGCCGACAAATGAATTATCGCATAGAGAGAAAACACTCATCACAATAACTATGACGAGCGTAATTATAAGCACCTTAAAATTTTTGTTATTTTTAAAATTATTATTCATATCATTAATATTATATCGAAGTTATCTCGAAGACAAACTAAAAGTTTATGAGGGAGTAAGGATAAATCACAACATAGCCTCCTTTATAAAAGGAGGTAGCACGGCTTGCCGTGACGGAGGATTGCAAGTATTCTGCTGTTTTTTTAATCCTCAGTCAGCTTCGCTGACAGCTCCTTTAATAAAGGAGCCTTTTTTATATCTTTAACCTCAACCGATAAAATCTTAGTTTTATTGTCTGTTATGCTTATACTGTTTTCCTGTAGCTTTACTGAGTCGTCTGCCTGTGCCGTCAACAACACAATCAAGCGGTCTTTGAGCTATGTGAACCGGCATACCGGTCTGTTGCATAACAAGCATATCAATACCTCTTAATAAAGCTCCGCCACCGGTGAGCATAATACCGTGGTCAATAATATCTGCCGCAAGCTCAGGAGGAGTTTTTTCAAGGGTTGTCCTTATTGCTTCAATTATAGTCATCAACGGCTCTGCAAGTGCATCACGCACCTCAGCGGAAGATATTGTAATATCCTTAGGTAATCCGTCAACAAGATTTCTGCCTTTAATAACAATACTTTTTTCGTCCTCATAAGGATACGCTGAGCCAATCTCTATTTTTATTTGTTCCGCTGTTCGTTCCCCTATAAGTAAATTATATTTTTTCTTAATATAAGTAAGAATTGCTTCGTCGAACTTGTCACCTGCAACTCTTACAGAACAAGCTGTTACAATGTCTCCAAGCGAAATAACGGCTACCTCGCTTGTACCGCCGCCAATATCAACAACCATACTGCCTGTCGGTTCGTCTACCGGTAAACCTGCACCGATAGCCGCCGCCATTGGTTCCTCTATAAGCACAACAGGAGGTCTTGCTCCTGCCTGATATGCCGCATCCTCAACAGCCTTTCGCTCAACCTCGGTACAACCCGTAGGCAAACAAATAATTACTCTGGGCTTACTGAAAATTCCCGGCTTTACAGCTTTGGTTATAAAGTGCTGAAGCATTTTTGCAGTTATTCTAAAATCTGCAATAACTCCATCTTTAAGCGGTCTTACCGCAACAATTGACCCCGGAGTTCTGCCTACCATATCTTTTGCCTGTGAACCGACTGCAAGCACATTGTCAGTGCGAAGATCTACTGCAACGACTGACGGTTCACGCAGAATTATACCTTTACCTTTAACGCATACAAGCGTATTTGCTGTTCCAAGGTCTATTCCTATATCCTTTGAAAATGAAAACATTTTAGCAGCTCCTCCACTTCAATATCTGATGATTATACACTCAGTCAAAATTTATTGCAACGATAAATTGTCGAACTAAAACTATTATTTTTTACCTGTAGAGCCAAATCCGCCCTCACCTCTTGAAGTATCCGAAAGCTCGTCCACCTCAACAATTTCCGGTGTAAGAACAGGTGCAATTACCATTTGTGCAACTCTTTCATCAGGTTCAATAACATAAGGCTTGTCCGAAACATTACAAAGACCAACGCAAACCTCGCCACGGTAATCGCTGTCAATTACTCCCACTCCGTTAGAAAGACAAATTCCGTGCTTTACGCCAAGTCCGCTTCGTGCATAAAGAAACGCCGCACAGCTATTATCCTCCAGCTCAATAGCTATACCGGTAGGTACAATTACAAGCTGACCCGGATTTAGCGTAATACTTTCGTTGATACAAGCGTATAAATCCATACCTGCAGAACCATTTGTAGCTCTTTTTGGTACTCTTGCGTTATCTCTGAGCTTTTTAATTTTAAGTTGCATAATTAATCATCCTTCACTCCCTGCAAATTATTGCAGTTTTAATTCAATATTTCTATTAAAATTAATAATTTTAAAAATTATATTTTTTTATTTTGCAATATTAATTAAGTTATTAACATTCTTATCATTTCATTAACATTTTCAACATACTATTTAACACCCCGTTTATATAAACCTCGGGTAAATTTGTCTTTTAACATCGAAACTTCGCTTATTTCGGTAAATCTATTAATGTTTTCCACGGTTTCCACATAGTTTTCCACAGTTAAAAGTATGGTGTTAAAAGATGTTGAAAGTCTATTATATTCTTTTTTATCAATAAAAAGAGGAATACAATTAAGTATTTCGGTGCAATTTCCGTCACATTTTAAATAAAAGCGTTCGCCTTTCCTATCCGTCATTTTTGACTGATTTTTGCAAGTTTTACAATCAATTCCACTACTCTTATTAGGGCAGTTACGGCAAAGCATAAGCGGTAAATGACCATAGGTTATAACGCCTCTGTCAATTGTGCCGCCAAGAGCATTTATTCTGTCATAGGTAAGCTCAAAGCTTAGCTCAACATCTTTTATGCCATATTCCTCTGCCCACAACAGGTCATAGGTATTAACAAGGTTAAGCCCAAAGCCTGCGTGCATATCAAAGCCAAGCTCCTTTGCAAGCTGTAACGCACCTATATTATTACATAAGACATCGCATACACCGATTTCCCTTACTCTTTCAAGTGCAACTCTTATCTGCTTTTCTCTGCCAAACATTCCTCTCGGAATTTCAACCCCAACATTATATTTTTCACAAATAAGCCGTTTTATTTCATTAATATCTGAAAAAAGCGGAACAAAAACTATATCACATTCCTTAAATGCACTACTTATTTTTGTACCCTTAACTCTTACACGGGTAGTATGCTTTTTAGGTATATACTCCACCCTATCGGCAAAAACTTCAATATCATTAATATTGTAGTTATGAACAACTGCTCTTTTTTCGTCAAGAGCTTCAAGAGCCTGTCGTCTTAGTGCATTAATTGCCGACATTGCAACCGAGCAATTATCGTCAAGCTTAATATCAAGCTTTTTAAATTTATATGCAGTCGAGCCTGTTTTCATAAGCTGTTTACTGCATTTATCTTTATCAAGTGCAAGCTTTACAGCTGTTTCACAAAGATTTTCGCCAACTGCAATTACTGTATGATAACCGTCAGTAACCTCAAGCACAGGTTTTTGTCCTATCTCAGCAGTAAATTTTCCGCTGATTTCAACATTTTGAAGTTCATCTTTATAAGTCATACGAATTTGAGTAAACAACTTTTCGTCAGCCGACACAACATCATCTTTGCGACGAGTACCAAACATTGTCTTGCCCAAATTCCCCTTTAAATATCCGTCTGTAAAGCCGGTTCTTGAAAAAACACCCCTGAGCATTGCCGCTGTTTCATCGCTTATGAAGCCGTTATCTCTCTGCTCACGACAAGCCCTTACAGCAGCCGCAACATATTCAGGACGCTTCATTCTGCCTTCAATTTTAGCAGATGCAACACCTATATTTTCAAGCATATCAAGATGCTGTATTATGCTGTTATCTTTAAGGCTTAACGCATAGCCTGACTTTTCTTTGCCAACTGCAAACGGAAGTCTGCAAGGCTGGGCACAAGCTCCACGATTACCGCTTCTTGAGCCAAGCATCGCACTAAAATAACATTGACCCGAAACACACATACACAATGCACCGTGAACAAAAACTTCAAGCTCAACAGGAATTTCAGCACATTTTTTAATTTCTTCAAGGCTCATTTCACGAGATAAAACAATTCTTTTAAAGCCCATTTCATACAGAGCTTTAACACCACAGGCGGTGTGAATACTCATCTGAGTTGAAGCGTGTAACGCAAGCTGAGGTGCAACTTTTTTAGCAAGTCTTGCAACACCTAAATTCTGCACGATAAGTGCATCGGCATCAGCCTCTGCCGCAATTATAATTGCCTTTTTAAGCTCTTCAAATTCATCATCAAAAATTATAGTATTAATTGTTACATAAACCTTTACGCCGTGTATATGGCAATAAGCTACTGCTTTTTTCAACTCATCGGCATCAAAATTTTGAGCAGATGCTCTTGCAGAAAAAGCTTTTTCGCCTACATAAACAGCATCTGCACCATTTCTTACCGCAGCTATAACGCTGTCAAAGCTACCTGCCGGTGCAAGTATTTCAATTTTATTTTTTTCCATTATTTTTATTAACTTTACTATTTTTGTTATCTATATTATTTTTGTTATCTATATTATTTTTATTATCTTTTTTGTTTTCGTCAAAAAGCGAGAACTGTTCCATAGGAACATAACCCATAAGCTTTTCGTTTTTCTTTTCTTCCTCTGTTTTTTCAGGAGGCTCAGGAGTATTTTCTGTTACCTGAGCAAGCTTAGCGGAAAGAAGATCATTTTCCTGTGAAAGGGTAGCAAGATGATTTTCAAGTGCCTTTACCTTTTGAACAAGTCTTGTATTGTCATTTATAGTTTCAGCAAGCTTAACCTTATATTCTGAACAAACCTTATTAAGGTCGTTAGTTTGTTTAATAATTTTATCCGCTTGGGCTATAATATCCTTGCTGTGTTTTACAGCCTTATTTCGGTCGTCACAAAAATTAAGTGCCGCAAGAATTGCACAGTCACGAGTATCGAGCTGTTTGCTGTTCTGAGCCGCTTTTCTTATTTGTTTAACAACCTCCTCAGCTACACTATAAACATACTTTTCATCATCTGATGTAATTAAAGCGTAATTTCTGCCTTCAACCTGAACGCTGACCTTTTTTCTGGTCATAAATGCATCTCTCCTATAACTTATTATAAATCTCCACATTAAATTATAATATAAATCAACTAATTATTAAAGTATAATTTTAACATTGTAATTTTATTTTTTGTATTTTTACATTTTGTTACACATTATTACGATTTTTTGCTTTAAAACTTGAAATTTTTATAAAGTATGGTATAATGTTTTTGTTATGTGTGTTTTACAGGGGTGTAAACACTAAATATATTTTTAATTTATCAAAAAGTATATTTACGGAATATTATTTAATAGGAAGTGATTTTATGCCCATTCCGTTCGACCCTAGAAAAATTTATTATCGCTCACCATTCGGTGCAGTAGAGCAGGATACAAAGATTCATTTCAGAATCCTTGTACCTAGAGAGCTTCATACACAAAAAGCTGAGCTTTGCGTAAAGTACGACTATGACTACAACTGGGTATTTGAAAACCTTATTTGGTGTGGTTCATTTGATGACGATACCGAGATTTGGGAGTGTGACTTTACTCCTGACAGAATCGGTCTTTACTGGTATAGCTTTAAGCTTACAACAAATGAAGGTATGCGTTATATCGTTCCTTCAGATGCTTATAATGTAAGCTCCATTGAATATTCACCGGGCAGAAGCTGGCAGATTACCTGCTACAAAAAAGGCTTTGAAACCCCAAAATGGCCTGTTGGCGGTGTAATGTATCAGATTTTCCCTGACCGTTTTAACTTTAGCGGCGAGGAGAAAAAGCTCAAGAGAACTGATTTTACAAGAAATAAAGATTGGTATGCTCTGCCTCAGTGGTGGCCTAACGAAAAAGGCGAAATTACAAACAGCGATTTCTTTATGGGTGACCTTAAAGGTATTACTCAAAAGCTTGATTATCTTGAAGGCTTGGGAGTAAGCTGTATATATCTTAATCCTATCGGTGAGGCTTATTCAAATCACCGTTACGATACAGGCGACTATTCAAATGTTGACCCTATTTTGGGTACAGAAAAGGATTTTAAAGAGCTTTGTGCTGAAGCTAAAAAGCGTGGAATCCATGTAATCAACGACGGCGTATTTTCCCACACCGGCTCTGACAGCGTTTACTTTAACCGTAGCGGCAGATATGGTGAGGGCGGTGCGTTCAGAGATAAAAATTCTCCGTACTTTAGCTGGTATAAATTTAATTGGTGGCCTGATAACTACCATTCATGGTGGGGCTTCTATACATTACCTGAGGTAAACGAAACTGACCCTGCTTTTAATGAATATATCAACGGTAAAGATGGTATTATAAGAAAGTGGATGCGTTGCGGTAACTCAGGTTGGCGACTTGATGTTGCAGATGAGTTGCCTGATGAGTTTATGGAAAATCTCAGAAAGAGTGTAAAGGAAGAAGACCCCGAGGCTATTATTGTTGGTGAAGTTTGGGAAGATGCAAGTAACAAAGAAAGCTATGGTGCAAGAAGAAAGTTCTTGCTTGGTGATCAGCTTGACACTGTTATGAACTATGTGTTCAGAAATGCAATTCTTAACTTCTGCCGTGGTCAGGACGCAAGATATACAATGGATCAGATTATGAGCGTTGTAGAAAACTATCCTCGTCCGGTACTCCGAGTTCTTATGAATTCACTTTCAACTCACGATACAGAGCGTGCATTAACTATAATTGCAGGCGAGCCTTTAAATGGCAGAGACCGTCATTGGCAGGCACATCAAAAGCTTAACCACGATCAACGCAAGCGTGGTATGGAGTTGTTAAAGCTTGCAGTTGCAATGCAGTACACACTACCGGGCTTCCCTTGTGTTTACTATGGTGACGAGGCTGGTATGGAGGGTTATCGTGACCCATTCAACCGTTGCTGTTATCCATGGGGCAGAGAGGATAAGGAGCTTATCGAGTGGCATAAGCAGCTTGGTGATTTAAGAAAATCCTGTTCTGCATTATGGGATGGTGAGTTCATTCCTGTATATTCAAGAGGCGATCAGCTTTGCTATGTTCGTCACGACAAAAACTTCACCCTTCTATGTGCATTCAATTCAGGCGAGCATGATAATGTATGCGATGCACCTCCGGGATATATGAACAGCACACCGCTTTTTGGTACACGCTATGAAAACCAAAAGCTTTATATCCCTGCAAGAGGCTGTGCATTCCTGCTCAACGAAAACAAAACAGAGAACTAAATAATTTTATAATATTAAAGCTATTGGAGTATTTATATTTCAATAGCTTTATTTTTATTTTAACTCACAATATAAACTGTGCAAAATACCGCTCTATCACTTCGGTATATTGCACAGTTTCTTCTTTTGTATTTTGTGCATACTTATACACATACAAAGTTGCATCTTCACAAATTTTTTCTTATTTTATGGGGCTATATATGGAAGGACTTTTTTAGTTCGTGTTTAAAAGCCTTCTTTACAAAAGGAGGTGGCACGGCTTGCCGTGACAGAGGATTGCAAGGATAGTAGCATAGTTATATTTTATTATCTATGGTAATCAAAAATATTTACTTTTGATTTTTCTCTCTAACATTCTTCTCTCTTTTTTCAATCCTCAGTCAGCTTCGCTGACAGCTCCTTTCCTAAGGGAGCCTTATTTTATTAAAAAGGGCTGATTCACTCGATGATATAATCCCCTATATTTTAGTAATCCTATTAATTGGATTATAAGATAGCAATTATTATTTTTCAATATCCATTATTTGATATACTGCTTTTTTAGGATAAATAGTTATACTGTTTTTGCTGTGTATTATACTAAGCAAAGAGTAGAAGGTAAATCACATTGGGTTATTTTTACTGATATTGTTTAATAACTTTTGATGATTATCTATACTCTTGAGGTTGAAAATATCATTAATTATCCTTATTAAATTTATTGTTCTATTTGTCAATGCCTCTAAATAATTCATTCTCTTTACTTTTTATTAACATTACAATTTTACAAGCTAACAATCCAATTAAAGACAAACTCATAAAATTAAATATTACAAACCAAACAATAGTGCAATGATGATTGTGAATAAAAGTATGAGGTTTTGCCAATATAAACCAAGAAATTGGGGCTAAAAAGGAAATCCAACAACAAATTATCCATGATTTGTTTGACATTGATAATATCTGAAATTTTTTATTCATTAAAATGAGAATAACTGTAGAAATAAAAGTAGATAGTATTAAACCAAACTGAGTAATTGAAAATACAGATTTAATACTTAGAAAAGTTTTCTTAATCATTATGTCTATTACAAATAAAACAGACACATTAGCTGATTCTACTACATTGCTATTTTGAGAACTTGTATTTCCTAATAATCTATCTGCTATATTTCCAAATATAGCACTAAAAGCTTGTGCAAAATCACCATAATAACTGTTTAGTAATAACAATTTAACAATCATTACTAGTAAAAAACCTACTACAGCAAATAATGATACAATAAAAAAGTAAATCGCTTTTTTCTTTATCGAATATTTATCTTTGTTAAGATTTAATATGTAATAGATTACAGGAATCATCATTGATATCATAACAACTGAAATGAACTCAAAATAAAAAAGGCATTTGATAGTAATACTCAATAACGCAAAAAATGAAAGAAGCAGTATTTTATGTTTCGATTTATTATACCAATTTGATTCCAAAAGTAGAATCATCATAACAAACGGTAAGAATAATGTCCATGCACACCAATATAGATTTTTACCATACATTATTAGATTTGGCGCAAACAAAGAAAATAACGCTAAAATACCTATTCCTATTTTAAAACTATTTAACACCTTAATAATCCAACAAATTATTATTGAAATTGAAATAGATAATAACAAACAGTTAATAAAATGGAATAAATGTATCTTTAAGTTGTTTGAGAATGGTAAAACACTATCTAAAAATCTAAATAAATATCTTTGAATCACTATATTTGATTTGTAATCTACAAAATCAGATTTTTTATATTGATTATTTGAATTTTGATAAGCTAATCTAATTTGATTTTCATAATCTTGCAATTCCCCTCCATATTCTTCGACAAGTTTTGAAGGGATTAAACTCTTATTAAAAATCGTATTCTCATTTGGATACTCTTTACTATATATTAAATCAGAATATATTAGACTTTCTGACCACCAATCAAAATTACCATCACTCTCATTTGATAGATACCCTGTTGAATTGAATACAAATGCAATAGAAAATACTAAAATTGATACGATAAAAAAGCAAATATATCTTTGCGTATTAGATTTCAACACAATTAAACCTCCAATTTTGTTATATACATATAAATATATATCCTATTATAATAAGAGATACACCTAATATTCTCTTAATTCCAACTTTTTTCTTTCAAAAATAAATAGAATATAATCATCGACCATATATATGTTACGGATGTTAGTGTTAACAGAACTGAATAAACTAAACACTGTAAAATAATTATATTTATAACAGCATATGCTAACTACAAACCAGCAGCATTATATAATTATAATTTCTTTATTAATCGAGCTATGCTCTTAAAATTTGAAGCTATTTAACAAATAATGCTACAACTATCCACTGTATATTCATAGCTATTAAAATAGCAAACACAATAATCAGGGATTTATTTCTTTAATACTAGTTTTCACTTCCATTATCTCACCATTATCTATAAAGACTTTAGTGTATTCATTTAAATGACTATCATATATATAAATATAATTTAATTTAAACAAACTCCAATAATCATTTTCAACAAATATTTCAACAGCATATCTACAACTTTTATCGTTTGAAATTTTAGATAAAGATTCTATGCTCATTTGTTCATAAATAGAACTATGAAATAATAAGTTTAAATACCCTCTTACCTGTAAAGTATCTAAACCATAAACACTATCCTTAGGTTCGTACTTCTCTGTAATATAATTCGCTAACAATTTATTATCATAACCATAAGAAATAGTCCACACTTTCATTCTTTTAAGATAACTATACGAAAAAATAGATATAAACAATACTGCAATAATACTTAAAAGAAAGCTTAATTTAAAAATCTTAATAGGTTTAATCATCATAAATAACATTTGCAACAAATCAGCTATTAAAATAGTAATAAATATAGCTAATTTCATTCGATCATATGTATAATAAGCAGCATGTTCTTTCAATATAATATTCTCTAACACAGAAAATAATGCAACAAAACATATTACTTTATTTTGTAATATTATACTATTTTTTACAAAACCAAACCCTTTATATGTAATTATTAATATAATTATAAGTAATGCTATTATAAGAAAGGAACTAGCAAACGATGTAATATATCCATTAATAAGTCCCGTAAAACTCGGTTCTCTAAATACACTTCTTGACATAAATCGGTCATTTAAAGCTTGAATATATTCATTTTTATCAATCACTGATAAATAATGCAATGAAAAAATAATAAATGAACAAAATGTTAGTATTCCAATAACAATACTCCAAAGAAACCCTTTTAATAGATTCTTTCTGTACATTAAAATAAAAGCAATTGCATATCCAACATTTGCAACATAACCTGTCCATTCTATATATGGATTTATTACACATAAAACGCAGAATAATATATAGAATATTATTTTATTTGAATGTCTACTTAAATAAAATACAATTAGCTGTAATATTAAAAAGATTTGCATTATGGACTGATGCCAATACACAATTCCCATAGCAAATAGAACTTCAGGAATTAAAGAATAAACAAATGCTGATGTAATTGTTACATGCATTCGATATTTAGACTTATTAAACAACAAATAAATTAGTATTTCTATTAAAACAATTGAAATAAAATATAAAATTGAATTGAAAATATATAATGATTCAAATGAAATAGGCAATGAAAAAACTTTACAAAATAAATATGGCAAAACATATCCAGCGGGAGAAAAAGAAGTATAGTAATAATTACCGTACTTATCAGGAATAGTTCCCCCCCACGAAATGTTCTTATCAGATTCATTACCGAGTGTAACTATTGGTAAAAAACGATGTATTGACAAATCAGTTTCATCATACGCTTGCATAGTAAGTAATGTATGATATGTAGCATCTGAGTTTTCAAAATTAATACTATCAATATCACTTGGATAGCGTAGGAGCGATGAAACAACAGCAATAAGTGTTGCTATTAAAATAAAACTAAAAACAACTTTGAATTTCTTATTATTTGATTTCATATCAAACCATCCTATTCTATTATTTAATTAGTTATTTACTATCGATTTAATATGATTAGTTTATAAATATCCTTTGTAAGCTTTTGATTACAAATAATGATACAGTATATATCACTTTAGAAACTATAAAAACCATTATAAGCAAACTTATCTATATGATTACAATTTATATTCTGACAAACATATGATTAATTACTGTATATAAAACCGCTATTTATATAATCTTGTTTTAAACCACAATGAAGCATTTGCCTTTACAGACAAATGCTTCATTATTTTATATATCACTTAATATTTAACTGATACAATAAATTACTTCTTGTAGCTTGTGTGCCAGATTTCCTTAGCATACTCTACAATAGCACGGTCAGATGAGAACTTACCTGCGTTAGCTACATTGAGGAGACACTTCTTACCGAATTCCTTACGGTTAGCGTACTCAGCGTTAGCTCTGATCTTTGTTTCAACATAATCAGGAAGATCATAGATGAGGAAGTAGTTATCAGCCTTCTGCCATGATGAATCCTGAAGAAGTGCACTGTGAAGTTCGCTAAAGCTACCTTCGCCTGTTGCACCGCCATCGTTGAATGTGCCGTCGATAAGTGTATCAACAACTCTCTTGATTTCTGGATTTGCTTCGTAGAGAGCTCTTGGGTTGTAACCCTCAGCCTTAAGTCTTTCGATATCCTCTACTCTAGCACCGAAGATATACTCGTTCTCTTCACCTGCACACTCTGCGATTTCGATGTTAGCACCGTCATATGTGCCGAGTGTAGGAGCACCGTTGAGCATAAACTTCATATTACCTGTACCTGAAGCCTCAAGACCTGCTGTTGATGTCTGCTCTGAAAGATCAGCAGCAACAACGATCTTCTCAGCGTAAGATACATTATAGTTAGAGATGAAGTAAACCTGAAGGAGATCCTTTGTATCTGGATCGTTGTTTACAAGATTACCAATCTCGTTGATGTACTTGATGATAGCCTTAGCTCTTGCATAACCAGGAGCAGCCTTAGCACCAAAGATAAATGTTGTTGGAGTCCAGTTCTTAATCTTATTCTCCTTGAGTCTGAAGTAGATTGTCATAATAGAGAATGCGTTAATGAGCTGTCTCTTATACTCGTGAAGACGCTTAACCTGAATATCGAAGATTGAGTTAGGATTGAGATCGAAACCGTCCATCTTCTTTACATACTCAGCAAGCTGAACCTTCTTCTTCTTCTTAATGTTGTTGAACTTTGTGATTGTCTTAGCATCAATGCTGTCATTGAGCTTAGAAATGAGTGAGAGATCTGTAAGCCAGTCATCTGAACCAACCTTCTCTGTGATAAGAGCAGCAAGCTCAGGGTTACAAAGACCAAGCCAACGACGCTGTGTAATACCGTTAGTCTTGTTCTGGAATCTCTCTGGATATACCTGATACCACTCCTTGAGAACATCGTCCTTAAGGATTTCTGTATGAAGCTGAGCAACACCGTTTACATAAGTAGCAGCATATGTTGCAAGTCTTGCCATATGAACAACATTACCGTCAACAATACGCATCTTAGCCTTCATATCCTCGCTAATGCCCTTAGCTGTAAGCTCTTCCTGGCACTTGTTAGCGATGAGGCAGATGATGTGGTAAATCTCAGGAATAACCTGTGTCATAAGGTCAGCAGGCCACTTCTCGAGAGCCTCGCCAAGTACTGTGTGGTTTGTATATGCACAAGTCTTTCTTGCAATTTCGAAAGCCTCGTCAAAGTTCATACCCTCAGCCATAAGAAGTCTTACAAGCTCAGGTACACATGATACAGGGTGTGTATCGTTAAGCTGAATAGCGTTTTCCTTAGCAAAGAAGCTAAAGTCATTGCCGTGCTTAGCCTTGTAACGACGCATAATATCCTGAAGTGAAGCAGAGCAGAAGAAATACTGCTGCTTTAATCTGAGAACCTTACCATCGTACTGGTTGTCGTTAGGATAAAGAACCTTTGTGATGTTTTCAGCATCGTTCTTCTCCTTAACAGCCTTATCATATTCTGTATTATTGAAAGCAGTGAAATCAAATTCATTTACTGCCTCAGCCTGCCAAAGACGAAGTGTGTTGATGTTAGTTGTCTTGCAACCGATAACAGCCATATCGTAAGGTACAGCCTTAACTGTCTGATCCTTAAATGAAACTGTAACAGCCTCATCCTCGTGACGAACGCACCATGGATCGTCAAACTTCTGCCAGTTATCAGCAACTTCTACCTGATAACCATCTTCGATAAGCTGCTTGAAAAGACCATACTTATAGCGGATACCATAACCGTCAAGTGGAACTTCCTGAGTTGCAGCACTATCAAGATAGCAAGCAGCAAGACGACCAAGACCACCGTTACCAAGAGCAGCGTCATCAATATCTTCAAATACATTGATGTCTACGCCCTTCTTCTTGAGCATCTTAGAAACATCCTCAAGAATACCAAGGCAGTAAAGGTTGTTATACATCATTCTACCCATAAGAAACTCAGCTGAGAAATAGTAAGCTCTGCGTTCACTGTTATGCTTAGCCTTACTTGCAGCCCAGTTCTCAGCGATTTCACCCATTACAGCCTTACCAAGAGCAAGGTGTAACTCAGAAGCTGTAAGCTCCTCAACCTTTTTACAATAGGTTGCTTCTGCTGTAAGCTCAAGCTTTTCCATAATATTACTCATTTTATTATTCCTCCAGTCGTCCGCTATTTACAGACATTGTTTTTAATTTAGCAGCAAGCTCATCAGTTAGAGCATTACTGTCTACTCTCCAAGTCCAGTTACCGCCAAGTGTTGACGGAATGTTCATTCTTGCCTCTTTACCAAGACCAAGAATATCCTGCATTGGTACGATAGCCATATTAGCCTTGCTTTCGTAAGCTGTACGAATAAGACCCCAGTTAAATGGCTCGTCATCAGGCATTTTGCAGTATTCTCTTGCGTAGCTTACATCCTCAGGCTTAGCTGATTCAAGCCAACCCATAACTGTATCGTTGTCGTGAGTACCTGTGTAAACAACGCAATTCTCTGTATAATTATGTGGAAGATAGTCGTTTTCTTCACCGCTGTCAAAAGCAAATTCAAGAACCTTCATTCCCGGATAGCCTGTCTGCTCCATAAGCTCAGTAACATCAGGAGTAAGTGTTCCAAGGTCCTCAGCAACAATTTCAAACTTGCCGAGAGCTTCTTCCATCATCTGGAAGAACTTAATACGAGGACCGTCAATCCATTCACCGTCAATAGCATTTTCAGCTGGGAACGGAATTGAATAGTAGCTTGCAAAAGCTCTAAAGTGGTCAATTCTTGTAATATCATAAAGCTTTGAAGCCGCCTTAATACGCTCAAACCACCACTCGTAATCTGTCTGCTCAAGATAATCCCAATCGTAAAGAGGATTGCCCCAAAGCTGACCTGTTGCTGAGAAGTAATCCGGTGGGCAGCCTGCAACTGCAATTGGATCACCATCATCATAGAGCTGGAATAACTCAGGATTAGCCCAAGTGTCTGCACTGTCCATAGCAACATAGATAGGCATATCGCCCATAATCTTAATGCCAAGCTCGTTTACATAAGCACGGAAAGCATCCCACTGCTCATAAAACTTAAACTGTACAAACTTCCAGAAATCAACATCATCCTTAAGCTTACGCTCGTAACGCTTAACTGCAGCTTCGTCGTGCATTCTGATTTCTTCATCCGGCCACTCTGTCCAAGAAACCATATTGAAGCTCTTTTTAACAGCCATATAAAGTGCATAGTTTTTAAGCCACTTGCTGTTCTTGCGTTTAAATGATGCAAATTCCTTTTGATCGCAATTCTTAAAGTTTTCGTATGCGATTTTGAGAACTTCAAATCTGCTGTTGTAAATTTTTTCGTAATCAACTTCGGCAGAATTGCAACCCCAATCATAGCTTTCAATCTGTTCCTTTGTAACAAGACCTTCGTCACAAAGAGTATCAAGGTCAATCAAATAAGGATTGCCTGCATAAGTTGAAAATGACTGGTACGGTGAATCGCCGTAGCTTGTAGGACCTGCGGGAAGAATCTGCCATATAGTCTGACCTGCAGCCTTTAAAAAGTCTGCAAATTTGCGAGCTTCTTTACCGATGGTACCTATTCCGTAGGGGGACGGAAGCGAAGTGATCGACATAAGGATACCTGCGCTTCTAGCCATAAATATCACTCCATTCTAGCGGATATTAATTTTTCAAATCTGCGATTAAGAATACAATAATTCTCAATACACAGTATCAATTGTATTTTAGCACATTCTATTTTTTTTTACAAGATATTTTTTAAACATTTACGATATACTCAAAATACTGAATAAAACACCGTGCGTTGTTAGTTTTCTTATATAATTTCTTGTGCTTTTATTTACCTAAATACTGCTGTTGTATAATTTTTAAGTTTTAATTTTTTTAAACAGCATCAGCTTTGCAATGTATTTTCATTCATCATTTATATTGTATCATAGAGTTTAAAATATTGCAATTAATATTGATTTTTGGTATATTAATTATTAGATAATTATTTTTTAACGAGGTATTTTTATGGCTTGGTTTTTTACTGAAAATATCATAAATGGTAATAATCATATTATTATTGGAGAAGATGCAAAACACATCTCAAAAGTACTCAGAATGAGGCAGGGGGAAGAGCTTGTTATTATAGACAACAACCGCACTCAGCACGAATGTCGTATTTCTGACATAACAAGCGATAGTGTTGCTGTAGAAATTATTTCAACAAAGCCTTGTGAAAACGAACCTAATGTTGAAGTTACACTATATCAGGCATTACCAAAAAGCGATAAAATGGATTTTATAATTCAGAAATGCGTTGAATTAGGCATAACAAAAATCGTACCTGTAATATCAAGCAGATGTATATCACGACCCGATTCAAAATCACTTGCAAAAAAGCAGGAGAGATGGCAAAAAATCGCATTACAAGCGGCAATGCAGAGCCGCAGAGGAATTATACCAAAGGTTTGCGAATGTGTATCGTTTGAAAAGGCAGCAGAGCTTACACAGGCTAACGAAAAAACAATAATTTTTTACGAGCTTGGCGGAGAGCATATTGGTAATATTATCCCCAACACACCAAAAAGTATTGGTATGTTTATAGGCAGTGAGGGAGGCTTTGAACAAAGCGAGGTTGACCTTATTATTAATAATGGCGGAAGTGCCGCAACTCTCGGCAAGCGAATTTTGAGAGCCGAAACAGCACCGCTTGCCGCACTTTCGGTGATTATGTACCAGACAGGGAATTTTTAAGGAAAATCTAATTTATATAATCAAGTGGACATCTTGCCATAACGGAATATTGCAACATATTTTTACTGTTTTAGTTAAGTACTAACATTTACTTTTCTTATTTAACTTTACCATCTGCTATATTTTTTCAAAAAACAATTCAAAAAGGAGAACAAAATGATTAAAATAATGTTTGTATGCCACGGCAATATTTGTCGTTCACCAATGGCAGAATTTATATTCAGAGATTTGGTAAAAAAAGAGGGGATAGCCGATAATTTTTATATTGCATCAAGTGCAACAAGTACTGAGGAAATAGGCAATCCGGTTTATCCGCCTGCAAAATCAATGCTTAAAAAGCACGGAATATCCTGCGATGGCAAAACTGCTGTTCAGCTACAAAAAAGCGATTACGATAAATACGACCTTTTTGTAGGAATGGACAGCTACAATATAAGAAATATGCATCGTATTTTCGGTAATGACCCTCACGATAAAATCCACAAGCTTATGGATTACACCGACCGCCACGGCGATGTGTCCGACCCTTGGTATACTCGTGATTTTAATGTAGCTTATCAGGATATTTATGACGGCTGTAAAGCTTTACTTGAACAGGTTAAAAATTTAAATAACTGATTTTCTATAATAAAACGACCGCAGGTGATAATCTCACCTGCGGTCAAATTTTTTACATATTTTTTAGATTACTTCTGCAATAATTCTCTGCATAGTTGTTACATCCTGAACATTAACATTGTCGTTAAAGTCAGCATCAGCATTAGAAAGCTGTGTATCATCAAGTTCG
>JAXJSN010000092.1:0-18551 GCA_036310085.1 Ruminococcus sp. | reverse complement strand
TAACAACATCATCATTTAAGGTGATTGCGTAATTATTGCCGATAAAATGCTACACAAACATTCAAAAGGTAAGCAGAGAAAGTTAGCGTTTAAAATATTGAGTTTATGCGGTTTCAGAGGCAATAAATATTAAGGTTAGGGTGAATATACCTTTTGGTTCGATTTCTCGAAATATGCTGTTCTCGGGCATTTTAAACGATAGACAAAATGAAGAGTGAATGGTATAATAACAATCAGATTAATTGGAATTTAATGAAAGAAGGCTAATTTAAGTGAAAGATATTAAAGTAAGAATAGAAAAAGCACAGATTGATGATTTACAGGAAATACTAACGCTTCAGTATCTTTCATATCAAAGCGAGGCGGCTTTGTTTGGCACTAATGATATTCCACCACTGAGACAAACATTAAATGAAGTGATAGATGAATATAAGGTTGGAGTTATTCTTAAAATGGTTGATGAAGACGATGTTATTATAGGCTCTGTCAGAGCAAAAGAAAGTAATGAAACAGTATCTATCGGTAAACTGATGGTTCATCCTGATTACAGGGGCAAGGGCTATGGTACTAAGCTCCTGTCTGAAATCGAGCAATATTTTCCCGATAGAAGATACGAGCTGTTCACAAGTACCCGAAGCGTGAATAACATTCGTTTGTATCAGAAATTTGGATACAGAATTATTTGTGAAAAAGCTGTAAACCATGAGTTAACTTTTGTATATATGGAAAAGTAGTTGATTCAGACTTACACGCACAATTTGTAGAAACACATTAAATACACGTAACAGCAAACGGCAAGGAGATTATAAGTTTCTCCTTGCCGTTCTGCGTTTAGGTATAGATTATTTCATTGTTTACGATTTCGGTTGCTCTGTTACGGATGTTATTCATACTCTGAATCCAGAGTATTGGATTTTCTGCTTTTAGCTGTTCGGTGATGTTTTCGTTTTCTGCCATTTGTTTTACGAGATTAGCGAACATTTCGTTAGCTCTGATATCTACATCAGCCAAATATTCTGTGAGCTTACAGCTTGTCAGTAAATTGTAGTACATGATTTTGTGATGATTGAGCAGAAAGTTTTTATGTCGTTGACCGAAAATGCCGATTTCTACATTCTTTTCTTCGGGAAGTTTTAAATCAGGGAGTAAGTAATCGCCCTGCTGTGTATAAGTGATATTAGAAATTGTCATAATTTGTACCTCCAAATATTCTTTGTCAGAGCTGATTCAGGTCATTTAGGAGGATTTTTATATTATTGATAGTAATTTAGATTTAAAATCTTTAAATAAAGGGAATAAATACTTGATTTTTGACAGCAGTTTTGACTGCAATTGACTGCATTTTTGACTGCACTTTATCTTATTTTAAGTGATTTTAACTTTTCTTAAAGTTACTTAGCTACACCTCTAAACCCCAGTGTTTAAGCCGCTTTCGGGCATTTTAAGAAAATTTGGCAAAAAGAAAAGACAGCTTCGAAAAGCTGTCTTTTTGGTGCGAGTGACGGGACTTGAACCCGTACGTCGAAGACACACGCCCCTCAAACGTGCCTGTCTGCCTATTCCAGCACACTCGCATATTCTGTTGTTTGTTGAAGTTTTTTGTTTTCCTCAACTCAACGATGATTATTATAGCACAAGGTATTCCATCTGTCAACACTTTTTTAAAATTTTTTTCAATTTTTTTAAATTTATTTTCATAAGCCTAAAAAGTGGCTTTAGAGCTGCAATAATTTACTTATAACAGCTCCATCGCCTTATAATAAATTAAGACTTTAACATAAATAAAACCTTACTCCTGCTCAAATAATGAGCTCATAAGCTTTTGTAGCTTTTGCTTGCGTTGTTCTGTTTCCTGTGCATTAAGAAAATAACTGCCTTGCTCAAACATAAGCACATCGCCTTCTTTTATCCCCTTTGGCAATGAAGTTATTTCAAGACTTACACATTCTTTGTTTTCGCACTCTAAAACTGCTCTTCCCTCTTCAATTCTGTCAACTATAAATTTTTTCATCTTTATCATCCTTACCTGATTATTTTTCTGTTTTCAAATCTACACTCTCGCCATATGTGCTTATAGTAATTGTGCCGTCCTCATCTGTTCTATACATCTTAATATCTTCAAGTAGTTCTACAACTTCTTTATGAGGGTGATTATAGTCGCTATTTTTGCCACAGGAAATAATCGCCATCTTTGGGTTTATCCTATTAAATATTTCTTCATTTGTAGATGTACGGCTACCGTGATGACCTACCTTAAGAACATCTGCCGAAATATCTGATGTAATTTGTTCAAGCTCTTTTTCTTCGGCATCACCTGTAAAGAGAAATGATATTTCATCATATACAAGCTTGATAACTACTGAGCAGTTGTTCAAATCATCTTCATCAATCTCAACAGGAGCCACAATATCGGCTACAAGCTTATCTTCATCAATAATATTTGTTCCTGCCAAAGCTGTTTTTATCTTTAATCCCTTTTCTGATATTGCCGTAAGAAGATTTTCAAAAGTCTTTGTATTAGTAGACACATTCGGCATATAAACCTGACCTATTTCCATATTTTCAACTACATAAGTCATTGAGCCTATATGGTCTGCGTGTGGATGAGTTGCAACCAAATAATCTATCTTAGAATAGCCCTCATCGTTAATATAATTGATTATCTTATCTCCGCAACCCCTATCGCCTGCATCAATCAACATTGTTTTTGCATCAGGCAACTCAATAAATATCGAATCTCCCTGCCCTATATCAAGAAAATGAACCGAAAGCTCGCCTTCCTCGTGAACATTCCCGTTATAAAACAGACTTACGCAAGAGGATAAAATAATACAGCTTACAACAAACAAAGCAATTAATAAACGCTGTGAACCTTTTAATTTTCTTCTTTTATACATTTTATCAACTCTCTTTATTTTGTAAAAATGATTATTTATATATTAAAATAATAACATATTAACATCCATATTACAATACAATCGCAAAACAAAACAGTCTGACAAATACTTAAGCTCTGTATTTATCAGACTGTAGTTATTAAATTATTTATGCTGTTTTACCGGTGTAAAGTTGATAATACTTACCCTTTTTCTCGATAAGCTGTTCGTGGGTTCCTCGCTCTATAATTCTTCCTTTTTCAAGAACTATAATACAATCCGCATTGCGTACTGTTGAAAGTCTATGAGCAATAACAAATGTTGTTCTGCCGTGCATAAGCTTATCCATACCGTCTTGCACTATCTTTTCGGTACGAGTATCAATTGAGCTTGTAGCTTCGTCAAGAATAAGTGCCGGCGGATTTGCAACCGCCGCACGAGCAATTGCAAGCATCTGTCTTTGTCCTTGACTGAGATTGCCTCCGTCACCCTTGAGCATAGTATTGTAACCATCAGGCAGTTTACGAATAAAGCTATCAGCATTTGCAAGCTTTGCCGCTGCAATTACTTCTTCGTCTGTTGCATCAAGTCTGCCGTAGCGGATATTCTCCATAACGGTATCTGTAAACAGGTGAGTATCCTGAAGAACTATACCGAGCGAACGACGCAAATCAGATTTTTTGATTTTGTTAATATTAATGCCGTCGTAACGAATTTTACCATCCTGAATATCGTAAAATCTATTGATTAGGTTTGTTATTGTTGTTTTACCTGCACCGGTTGAGCCTACAAAGGCTATCTTTTGTCCCGGATTTGCGTGAATGTCTATATTATGAAGAACTATTTTTTCGTCTGTATATCCGAAATCAACATCATCCATTACAAGCGAACCTTCAAGTTCTTTATACTCCGTTTCGCCTGTATCTGTATGAGTATGCTTCCATGCCCACAAACCTGTACGCTCCTGAGTTTGAATAAGCTTGCCATTTTCTTTTCTTACATTAACAAGTGTAACATAACCTTCGTCTGTTTCAGGCTCTTCATCAAGAAGTTTGAATATTCTGTCTGCACCTGCAAGTGCCATTACAATGCTGTTAAGCTGTTGGCTAAGCTGATTAATAGGCTGGCTGAAGCTTTTGTTAAATGTTAAGAAGCTTACAAGCTTACCTACCGTAAATCCGCCAAAGCCTGTAAGTGCAAGTGCACCGCCTGCAATAGCACAAAAAACATAGCTTATATTACCGATTTGAGCATTAACAGGCATAAGGATATTTGCAAATTTATTTGCGTTGTAGGAGCTTTCAAAGAGCTTTTCGTTAAGCTTATTAAAATCCTCTATATTCTGCTTTTCGTGATTAAATACCTTAACTACCTTTTGACCCTTCATCATTTCTTCGATAAAGCCGTTTTCTTTACCGAGTGCATCCTGCTGAGCAATAAAGTATTTACCGCTTTTTGACGCAAGTTTTCTTGTAACGGAAAACATTACAGCAACCATAATAAGAGTCAGGATAGTAAGCGGAATACTCATTGTAAACATACTTATAAGCACAGATGTAATTGTAATGACACTCGAAAAAATCTGAGTCATACTCTGGCTTATCATCTGTCGCAAGGTGTCTACATCGTTTGTATAAATACTCATTATATCACCGTGAGAATGAGTATCAAAATATCTTATAGGCAGGGTTTGCATATGAGAGAAAATCTGATTTCTGATGTCACGCATAGTACCCTGAGTTACCACAACCATCATTCTTGACTGAGCGTATGTTGCCGCAATACCGATAAGATAAAATACAGCAACTCTTGCTATTGCCATTGCAAGCGGCATAAAATCAGGATTTTTTGTACCAAGCATTGGAGTAATGTAATCATCAATAAGAGTCTGGATAAATAAAGTACCCTGAATATTAGCAAGCACACCTACAATAATGAATAAAAACACAAGTATCATATGAATTTTATACTTTTTGAGGATAACACCCATAAGTCTTTTGAAAATCTTTGTTGGATTTTCAAGCTTTGGTGCCGCTCCCATAGGAGGCTTTTTGCCATGAGGCCCTCTCACAATTACATTCCTCCCTTCTCGTCAAAATCGCCATCGCCCTTTGTCTGAGCTTCGTAAACTTCACGATAAATCGGACTTGATTTCAACAATTCATCGTGAGTACCAACCGCACTTATGCAACCGTCGTCCATAACTACAATTCTGTCGGTATTTTGAACACTTGAAACACGCTGAGAAATAATCAGCTTTGTTGTATCAGGTATTTCCTCGGCAAAAGCTTTACGAATTTTTGCATCGGTAGCAGTATCAACTGCACTTGTGGAGTCATCAAGAATAAGGATTTTTGGCTTTTTAAGCAAGGCTCTTGCAATACATAATCTTTGTTTTTGACCACCTGATACATTTGTGCCGCCCTGCTCTATATGAGTATTGTATTTATCTGGGAAGCTTTGGATAAACTCATCTGCACAAGCAAGCTTGCAAGCCTTTATACATTCTTCTTCGCTTGCATTTGGGTCGCCCCATCTTAGGTTTTCAAGAATTGTACCGCTGAACAAAACATTTGACTGTAACACAACAGATACTTCATCACGCAAGGTTTCAAGGTCATAAGACTTTACATTTTTGCCGCCTACAAGCACCTGACCTGAATTTACATCGTATATTCTGCCGATAAGATTTACAAGGCTTGTTTTGGAGCTTCCTGTACCGCCAATAATGCCGATTGTTTCGCCTGAGCGGATTTTAAGATTAATATTGCTCAGCACAGGCTTTTCAGCAGTTTCGTTATAACTAAACTCAACATTTTTAAACTCTATACTGCCGTCTGTAACATTATAATCAGGGTTTTCAGGATTTGTAAGTGTTGACTTTTCGTTAAGCACACCTGCTACACGCTTTGCACTTGCAAGGCTCATTGTAATCATAACAAATACAAAAGCAACCATCATAAGGCTAACAAGTATATTCATACAATAAGCAAGCATACTTGAAAGCTCGCCTGTTGTAAGCTCTGAGCCTACAATCATATTTGCACCAAACCAGCTTATGGCAATAATACAGCTGTAAACAGTAAGTGACATTATAGGAGAAACAGACACCAGTGCATTTTCAGCTTTCACAAAAAGCTTATAAATATTCTGTGCCGCTTTGCTGAATTTACTTATTTCACGCTCTTCTCTTACAAAAGCTTTTACTACTCGAATACCGGTTATATTTTCCTGAACACTTGCATTAAGGCTATCATATCTTTCAAAAACCTCATTAAAATACTTATATGTTTTAATGGTAATCAACGCAAGTACTATTGCAAGAAACGCAATTGCAACAAGATAAACGCTTGCAAGCTTTGCATTAATTGTAAATGCAAAAATCATAGCAAAAATAAGATTTGACGGTGCTCTGAAACACATTCTCAAAATCATTTGATAAGCATTTTGAAGATTTGTAACATCGGTTGTTAGTCGTGTTACAAGTCCTGCTGTTGAATACTTATCAATATTAGCAAATGAAAATGTTTGGATATTTTCAAACATTGAGCGTCTTAAGTTTTTGGCAAAGCCTGCTGATGCCTTAGCACCATAAACACCGCCCATTGTACCTGCAAACAAACCTATAACGGCACATAATATCATTAAAAGTCCCATTTTAAGTATGTGTTGCATATCACCCTTATTTATGCCCTCATCAATTATTGAAGCCATAAGAAGCGGAATAATTGTTTCCACCACTACTTCAAGTACCATAAATATAGGCGTTGCTATAGAAGCTTTTTCATACCCTTTAATATTTTTCGCCAAAGTTTTTATCATTTAATTTCTCCCTTCTGTAATCTGCAAAACGGTTCTATTTTCTGCTAAGTATTATTTGTATACTGATACTGTTTTAACGGTTTGTTTTTTTAATCATACCACAAGAAAAAATCAGCTATAATCACGATTTTTCAATATTACTCAGCAGATTTTACCATATAATAGAATTTTACTACTCATAAAAATAATTGTCAATATACATAATTATGAAAAGATTTATTTTAGCATATTATACAAATATTTGGACATTCGCAACAAGTCAAAACACATTAATTTCAATCCCTGATTTTTTGATAAAACCTTTAGTATGTAATAACAATGGCGGTGTACTAATGCACCGCCAAAAATTACTAATACTTATTCCTCTGTAAATCAGTTACATCAAATATATTTATTTTTTTATCTCCGTTAATATCACCGGCATACTTTATATATTCATTTTCATCGACATCATTATAAACAAGAGCTTTACATAAATATTTTTGAATAAGCAAGGCATCCTTAATATCTGATTTACCGTCAATATTTAAATCCTTCATGGTTTTTGGTATTTCGCCGCCTGCCATTACAAAATCAACCTCAGGATTATTTATAAGGGCAAGAGAATCTGCATTTGTTTGCTCAAAAATATACAGACCTAAGGTATCAAAGTAATTAAGCAAATTTTTATTTTTAAGATAACTTGATTTAAATTGTGTTGCTCGCTCGTTAGTTATCCCTTTTGATTCAAGGTAATTATTTAACTCTGAAATTTTTTGCATTGCATAATCGTTGTCCTCCAATATTTTTGTAAGGTCAACGCCGTTTGTTAAATAAAACAATCCCAGAACCATAAGCAAATATGGATTAGAAACATCAAGCCCAACATAACAAGCACTTTTGTCAGTTGATAAAGCCAGTTTTTCTTTAAGAGCAAGCTTTGTATAGCCATTTATAATGCTGTAACCAAGCTCCATTCCCTCAGCATTGACATACTCTTTATCAAATGAAGTCGCCTTTGCCGTACAAAAAGCCCCAAATGAAAACACCATAACAACCACCAATGCTAAAGAAACTATTCTTTTTGAAAATTTTCTCATAAAAAAACCTCCGTTCCGATAAATTTAGTATTTACCGAAACGGAGGAAATAATTATTAACCTGTAATATTTGCAAGCTTTCTTTGAATTTGAGTTACATCATTTACAGAACTTTTTCCATCATTATTACAGTCGGTTATGTCGTAACTATAAAAGTCATAATTATTCACAGCACTTTTTTTGACTGTAGTAATATCTGCCAAGCATCTTTATAATAAGGTTACATCATTAATATTCAGAACATAATCCTGATTAATGTCACCGCACAAACCCATTTTAAAGCTGAATGTATTTTTGTTTTCAAGATAATAGCTAAAAAATTCATCTGCACTTACATAACCGTTATTAATGGCATCTTCAAGCTTTAGCACATTACCACTGTCTGCATTAACCGCACATAACGCAAGACCATATGGATAATATTCGTTGACACTCTCAAAAATATATCCGTCAACAAAAAGTTTATAAATAACAGGAAAGCATATATTGCTTGATGCTCGCACGATTCTGTATCCGTCAAAATCCTTAAATTCAGGGTTTGCAAAATCGAACTCAGCATTTACCACTTTTTCACTCTCTTGTTGCATAGCTTCATATATTTTATCAAACTCATCAAAAAGAATTATGTCTTCGTCCGCTTCCTTTAATTCAGCCTTTGCAAGCATAGATTCAACCTCTAAAATCGCTTCATCTATATCCTGTTGAGTATTGTCTGAAAGAATACAATCCTCAGCGTCTGACATATTCTGTAAACGCATTACGCATATACCTGTAACTGTATCTGCATACTTTCGCACAGCTTGCTCATATGTAAGACCTGCAAATAATTTTCCAGCCATAACCCTTATCCCCCTCCTTCACTAATAATACGCTCTAAAATGCATTTTGGTTGCATAAATTCTAAACAAATAATAAAGCAATTACCTTGCACACAAATAAAAAAAGCTGATAAAAAACATTGCTATACCATAGTTTTTTATCAGCCTTATTTATTTTTTAAAAAATCTAAATATTGTTTTAATTCCCAATTTTCTTATAGCACTATGATAAACAAAATTTATTTCTGCACAAACCATAAAACATATCATACAGAAATACAGCCATATCATAATTACAGCAAGTCGGGTAAGACCTCCGTAAACCGAAAATCCGTTAAAGTCCGACACATAAACCGAAATTGCAAACGACAGTACATACCACGAGGCGGTGCAAAGAACAGCACCGGGCAAAAAACTTTTAAATTTATACCGCTTTCTTTCTTCCTTTGTGATATTTGGCATATTGCGATAAACAAACGAAAAGAACAGAGTTAGACTTATAAATAAAAGTATATATCTTGAATGAAAAATCAAAGCAATAAAATCAGGCAAATTGGTAATATGCGGAGATAACAGCTCATTTACTTTTGAACCAAGTACAATGACTACAAGAGATGCAAGAATTACAAGAAAAAATATAATTGTAAAAATCATTGAGCGTATTCTTCGATAAAGCCAATTTCTGTTTTCGTAGGCATTATAAACCCTGTTAAGTCCGTTTGTGATTGCGTGAAAGCCTTGGGCGGCTGACCACAATGTAATTATCAGGGATATTAAGGAAATCTGGGCGGCATTATTATATGCATCTGATAAAAAATATATTATATTTTTAACCATTTCTTCAGAAAAAATACCGTTTAGTCCTCTTATAATAAAATCCACCGATATACGAAATGTCTGCAAAAGCGAAACCACAAACGCTGTAAGCGGAACAGACGACAAAATAATAAAAAACGCAGACTGCCCCGCAATCGCAGAAATATTATCACGGCTACACTGGTCTATAAGCGGAGCAAATTTAGCTAAGATAGCTTTAATAAAGTTTGATATTCTTTTAATAGCTTTCATTGCAACTCACCACAATCGGCTATTTATTTGATAATATATTTTGTGTAAGCTAAGTAATTTTAAAACCCTTATTATCAAATCCTGATTCATTTAAATAATCGTCAATTATTTGGATATGTGTTTTTGCAATATCTAGCTTGCTTATCTCATTTTTTGCAAAAAAATTCAAATCAACGGATTCTTCGCTACAAATCAAATCCGGATATTGCGATAATTTTACAATAAAAACAACAGTAATAACTCGCAATATATTACCATCAGGATATTTTGCTATTCTTAAAGGGTCATCATAAATTTTAAATGGTATTAAACAGCTTTTATCAATCCATATTCCCGTTTCTTCTGATATTTCTCTTATAATACCATCTGTAAAGCTTTCATTATTTTTTAATCCACCGCCAATTAATGCCCAACTACCATTATCTTTACGCTTTTCCAAAAGAATTTTGCCGTTATATTCAATTACCGCAGTTGTACCGATATGATTTGGGCGATTTGGCTTAGGTGCATTTATATCGTTACAAAAAAACTCTGCTTTCATCTTTTAATACCGTTTTTCTTCATTTGCACATTGTAAGATATTCTTGTTAGCAAATTCTCGCTTGCAAAATGCTCCATTATCTTCGTAACCTTCATTGAAAATCCGGGAGTAATAACCATTTTACCTTTAATAGTATTATCAACAGCATATTTAGCCACATAATCGGCTTCAAGTCCATTTATGCAGAATTTTACATTTGCAACATCGTTAAAATTAGTTTTAACAGGGCCGGGGCAAAGAACAGATACTTTTACATTTATATTATCTCTTCTCATTTCTTCGTGAATAGCCTCGGTAAGACGCACAACATAATTTTTAGATGCATAGTAGCTTGAAAAAGTAGGGCCTGCCAAAAAGCCTGCCGCCGAGCCAACATTCATAATATATCCACTGTTACGCTTAACCATATCGGCAAGATAAAGCTTTGTAAGAATATGAACAGCCTTGATATTTGTATTTATCAGCTCAAGCTCTTTTTCTAAAGGAACTTCAACAAATTTGCCATACGCACCAAAGCCTGCGTTATTTACAAGAAAATCAATCTGATCATTCTTTGTACTTTCATACAAAGTAAAGCAATTTTCTTCCTTTGATAAATCAAGAGGAATTACTCTTACATTCGCATTTTTAATTTCGGCTTTTAAAGCGTTAAGCTTTTGGGCATTTCGTGCAACTACAATAAGGTCGTAGCCTTTTGAAGCAAGATATTTTGCAATCTCCTTGCCTATTCCTGAGCTTGCACCTGTAATAAGAGCCTTCATATAATTAAATCACCTTTATTTTTCTGCTACTGCACAAAGCCAGCTTGTGCCTTTTTCAGTATAAGTTTTTATATTTTTGTAGCCGGCTTTTTCGAGCATTTCTCTTATATCATCCTCGTACACCGCTTCTATTTTCAGCTTGCGTTCAATTTTCTCAAACTTAAACGGATCGGTATCTGTTTTTAACATTTCAAAAACAAGTAAAAGCTTTCCGTTTGGTTTTAAAACACGAGAAATTTCTCTTAAATCGTGAAGCTTATCAGGCCAAAAATAGTATGTTTCAATAGCAGTTACAACATCAAAGCTGTCATTGTCAAACGGAAGGTCTGAAACCGTTGAGTGCAAAATTTTAGCTTTTCCGCACAAAATATTTTTTTGGTTTAGATTTTCAGATTTTTCAACGCACAAAACCGAATAATCAATTCCGAAAACCTTTCCATTACCAACCATTTTACAAAGTCTTTCAACTGTTTTTCCGCCACCGCAACCAACATCTAAAACATAATGATTACGCTCAATTTCAATGTGCGAAAGACCCCATTCTGTTACCGCAGCATGACCCTTATTCATAGAACGAATCATCATACTACCCCAAAAGCCATGAGGTTTGGCAGCATTTTCAACTAATTTATGATATTTCAAAGTATTCACCGTCCTAATATAATTTATTCAAATACACATTACTTTTGTATTATGTAAATCAGATTAAACTGATATTTATATTCTTACTTAATAAAGCTATCGAAATCGCTTTTTATATAGCATTATTTATCCATGCCTTTTTAAATCTTTTTGACCAATATTTTTTAGGTAAAATTAAAACCTGCTCACATCCATCCGCAACCAAAATTGGAAGAATATTTCCGCACAATCTTCTTTTTGGAAGCAGTTTTCTGAAAGTCATTATCGGAATCATATGATACTCAACTAATCTGTTTTCTAGTTTTACAGAAAATGTAAAATCAGCTCTATCAAGCTCATCTGTAATTACTCTTACAACTTCTTTCCATTCATCCGGCACTGTATCCAAGTCTTGTCCTTTATAGCTATATATTTTAGAAGCAATAATATGAAGCTTTTCCGGATTTTCTACAAAATACAAATCTTTTGAATAAAGTATTTGTGCCGGACAATTAAAGGGCGGAATGTTCTTAAACAAAAAGTTATTGGCTTGCAGAATACTTGCGTAGATAATCTCACCCTTTTGTAAAAGCGTTGATTTTTCCTCATATATTTTAAACATTGGGTCTTGCGAATCAAGCCATTGAGGTTTACATAATTTTATATCACTTAACGGCTTAGTTTTATAATTTTTCCGCATTTGACTAAGCTCTTCTATATAAAATTCAGATTTCATCGCAAACCAACTTTCATTTTATAATTTTGACAGCAAACAAACTTAATCAAAAATAAATTCATTTCTGTTATAACAGAAATATATCTATACTTAGAACAGTTTCTTGGAAACATTATACCAACTTTTTATATAACTATCTTTCATTAGCTCAGTATTTGCATCCACAATTTCTATAAAAAGTTTTGTTAATCCATCCCAATCACTAATTTTCCCTTGAGGATATAATTTCCAATGAATTTCTTCAATAGTATAATTACTTTTTATAGAATTATTTTTCATAGAAGTTGTAACCCAATTCTGTTCATCATCTTGACCCCCTTGAGCAATCGGATAAATATGATCAATTGTAGGCACTAAATCCCAATATGCTCTATGCGTTTCTGTCATTTTCCA
Source organism: Ruminococcus sp. (assembly GCA_036310085.1). Taxonomy (GTDB): domain Bacteria; phylum Bacillota; class Clostridia; order Oscillospirales; family Acutalibacteraceae; genus Ruminococcoides. The sequence goes on along the minus strand of JAXJSN010000092.1, from coordinate 5,837 downwards.
ATGAGATTGATAAGGGAACTCCTTTGGAAAATAGTAAGTAATCACTTTTAACATTCCCGGATTCAAAAGTTTCTGACCTGTATACCGATCTATAAAACCATCTTTTACAAATTGCAGCATCTTTTGAGTCAATGTATATGTACGCTTTTCAACTTCAAAATACTCGTGAGGATATTCGCAATTAATAATTTCTCTTGCTTTGGCTTGATTATTATTTAAAATATTAATAGCTACATCTGAAATAATTTCACTTTTATCTTTATTCATTTTTGTTTCTCTTTATTTTCTTGACAGCAAACAAACCGACTCAACATGAGCATTACGGCTAAACATATCGCCACATAAATCCTAATGATTTAAAATATGTATCCATATAATCATCTACAACCTCATCTATACAGGAATCATAAAAATACACTACGCAATCCTTTATAAATATAGATGCATCATATAAGTCAGCTAAGTAATTTTCATCACCGGGAGCTATATGACAAATTCGAGGAGATAATAATATTATTTCAATTTCCTTTGCCCAAAGGCTATTAAAAATTACCTTGATTTTTTTACTGCCTATGGTGCTTAAATTCATTCCGTTATTATCAACATAATCTCCACTAATATAAGAAATTTCTTTTATTACTGAATCGTGAAATCCTTTATACTCGTTCATTAAATAATCAATATCTTCTTGTGATTCAATATAATTCCAACCGTCTAATTTAGTTGTGAAATTTTTTAAACCTAAATTAGATTTAGCAACAATATTATTTTCTAACAAATCAATTAAAGCTTGCTCTGAATCCCACATGGTTTTATAACCGTTAAAATACATAATTGGTTTGCTATTTTTGATTTTTTTATTGATAGAGCTCATTTGAAATTGGGTAGGTTCTATCCATTCGCTACATATGATTGGATTATAATCAATTATTTCTACATTTACTTTGTATGGGGCTTTGGTTTCAAAATCTAAATACTCAACTAATATTACTTTATCTTTTTGTGCAATATCATCTACAATATAGGAATATCTATTTCTGTTAATTATACCATAAACTTCAGAAATATAATATTCATTTTGAATTTTATTATATACTCTAACTCGCATATAATATCCCCTTTACTTAACTGTAATTATTCCCTACTCAAAGAACAAACCGACTCCACATGAGCAGTACGGCTAAACATATCGCAAGGAGTTATCTCTTTCGCCTCATATCCGCCCTCTTGCAATAGTTTTAAATCCCTTGAAAGCGTTGCCGGGTCGCAGGATACATAAACAATCCTCTTTGGCGACATTTCAAAAATTGTATTAATAAGCTCCTCGCCACAACCCTTTCTTGGAGGGTCAAGGATTATTACATCTGGCTTCAAGCCGTCATTTCTTAATTTTTCAGCGGCTTTTGCGGCATCTGCACAGATAAACTCTGCGTTATTTATTCCGTTTACAATTGCGTTTTCATTGGCGTCTTTAATAGCATCCTCTACTATTTCAACACCAACAAGCTTTTTACAGCTATCAGCCATAGTAAGTCCTATTGTACCTGTTCCGCAATATAAATCAAGTAGAATTTCGTCGGATTTTAAATTAGCGTATTCTTTTGCCTTAGAATAAAGCTTTTCTGCCTGAGCACGATTAACCTGCCAAAATGAAAATGGTGATATTTTAAACTTTAAACCGCAAAGTATATCTGTTATATGGTCACTGCCATACGCAACCCTATTTTTAGGTCCGAGAATGACATTTGTTTTTTCTCTGTTAGAATTAATAATAACACTTTTAAGATTTGGCAACGCTTCTCTCAGCATTTTTACAAGAACATCCTCTTGCTTTAAGCCATTTCCGTTTACAACAAGACACACCATAAGCTCATTTGTAATCTCGCCCATTCTCATATAAAGGTGTCTTAGTCTGCCCTTGCCTGTCTGTTCATTATAAATATCAGCATTTGTAAGCTCAATAAAGCTTCTGACTATACTAACAACCTTAGTAAAAATCTCCGGCTGCAAAGCACAATCACAGCAATCAATTATTCTGTGGCTGTGAAAAGCATAAAAGCCTATCAGGGTATTTTCATTATTATCTTTGCCAATCGGAAACTGAGCCTTGTTGCGATAACGCAAAGTGTTTTCGTTGCTGATAATCGGTTTAAAATCAACACCGCTGATACCGCCAATACGCTCAACCGCATCAATTACCCTTTGGTTTTTGATTTCAAGCTCGCTTTCATAGCTTATATGACGCCACACACAACCTCCGCATTTTGAAAAATACGGACAATCAGCCTCAATTCTTGATTCAGACGGTTTTATTATATTTTCTATTTTGCCAAAGGCATAAGTTTTCTTTACCTTTAATATGCGAACCTCAAGCTCATCACCAACTGCAGAAAGCGGAACAAAAACAGCGATTCCGTCATCTGTTCTTCCTACCCCACTGCCCTCAGCTGTAGCCGAAGTAATTGTAAGCTTTATAATATCATTTTTCCTCAAATTCATTTTTAAACCACCATATATTTTATCATCTCAATTTTAACATTCTTATCGCATTTTGGCAATATATAAAAATATTGTAAAAAATTAAATTAGGTATTTATTTTTTTATTCTTTCGACTTATAATATAGAATATACATATATTGGAATGGAGTGGGCTATTGTGAATTACGACAGTCTTTTAAATAACATTAAAAGAATTCATTTTATAGGCATAGGCGGTAGCGGTATGTGTCCGCTTGCCGAAATTTTAAGGGGCGAGGGCTTTGAGCTTTCCGGTTCAGATATGAACGAGGGCGAAACTCTCGACAGAATCAAAAGCTATGGCATACCAGTTTATATGGGACACAAGGCTGAAAACATTGAGGGTGCTGAGCTTGTAGTTTATTCTGCCGCAGTTAAGGAAACTAATCCCGAAAGAAAAGCCGCTATTGAGCAGGGTATTCCTTGCATTGAAAGAAGCGTTATGCTTGGCGTAGTTACAAGAAGATACAGACGAAGCATTGCAGTTTCCGGTACTCACGGCAAAACAACAACTACTGCTATGCTATCTCAGATTCTTATAGGAAGTGGCTTTGACCCATCTGCAATTATAGGCGGAAAGCTTCCGTTTATCGGCGGCAACAGCTATGTAGGACACAGCGACATTATCGTTTGTGAGGCTTGCGAATATGTTGATACATTTTTAGAGTTAAATCCATTTATCTCTATTATCTTAAATGTTGATGCTGACCATCTTGATTACTTTAAAGATATTGATCACATTAAAAGCTCCTTTAATAAATTTGCAAAGCAGACAACAGGACTTCTTGTTTTAAATGGTGATGACGAAAACACTCTTGACGCTGTTAAGGATGTTGAAATTGAAAAAATCACCTACGGCTTTGGAGAAAATTGCGACTACCGTGCAACAAATGTAAGTGCTGACAAAGGTGTTCACGAGCAATTTGACCTTTACTTTAAAGGCGAAAAGCTTACAACCATTAAGCTTATCGTTCCCGGCAAGCATAACATTTACAATGCACTTGCCGCCGCTGCAACTGCACATTATCTTGGTGCAACTGCAAATGAGCTTTCTGAAAATCTTCATAAATTCGGTGGTGTTCACAGAAGATTTGAAATTTTAGGAACACCTGACGGAATTACTGTTGCTGATGATTTTGCTCACCATCCAACAGAGCTTACAGTAACTCTTAATGCCGCAATGAATATGGGATTTAATAAGGTTTGGGCAGTCTTCCAGCCGCATACTTTCTCAAGAACTGCTATGCTTCTTGATGACTTTGCAGAGGCTCTTAAAATTCCTGATGTTGCTATTATTTCAGAAATTTTACCTGTTAGAGAAACAAACACATACAATATATATTCAACTGACCTAGGGGCAAAAGTACCTGACTCAATTTGTCTTGACACTTTTGAAGAAATCACCGACTATGTATGCAAAAATGCAAAAGAGGGCGATTTAATCCTTACAATGGGTGGCGGTAATGTTTATATGTGTGCAAATATGATTTTTAACCAGTTAAAATATATGGAAGAGAATAAATAAACAATTTCAATAAAGTAACCAATTGAATAACAAAGGGGCTGTTTCACTAGCGAAAGTGATATAATCCCCTTAAAGTAGACACTTGAAAAAACAAAAAGTTTTCAAGGATACTTTAAGGGGATTTTGTTATGCAAAAATATAGTTATGAAGAAAAAATAGCGGTAGTAAAAGCACACAAAGAAGGAAAAGGGAACAGAATAATCTCAAGGGAATACGGAATACCACAAAGCACAGTAAAATTGTGGTGTGAAAATTATGAATTGTTTGGAGAAGAAATACTTAGACATCAAAAGAAACAAACAAAATGGAGCGTAGAAACAAAAACGAAAGCCGTGCAAGAATACTTGACAGGCACAATCAGCATAGGAGCAATATGCAAAAAGTATAAAATCAGTACAAGCACAGTTTTCAGAAGATGGCTAAAGATGTATAATGGTCATAAAGACTTTAAGGAGCGGAGCTCGGCAAAAGGAGAAATCTATATGACCAAAGGAAGAAAAACCACCCAAGAAGAACGAGCAGAAATAGTAGCGTTCTGCATAGAGCATGGAAAAGATTACGGCTTAACAGTAGAAACATACAAAGTAAGTTACCAACAAATCTACTCCTGGATTAAGAAGTACGAAGAAAAAGGAGTCGACGGCTTAACCGATCGTCGAGGTAAAGCAAAACCTGAAAGTGAACTTAGCGAATCTGAGAGACTCCGTCAGGAGAATAAGATATTACAAGCAAAAATTAAAGACCAGGAAATGGAGATAGCTCTGTTAAAAAAATTGAGGGAACTGAGAGGAGGCGATTGGTAAGCGGTGTAAGAAACGAAGATTCATACATAGCTATACAATATCTCAATAAAACAGAAGGATATCCAATACATAAGCTGTGTGAGAAATTGCATATCTGCCGAAGTGCATACTACAAATGGTTGAAACGAGAACCGAGCAAAAGTCAGCAGATAAATGAACAGTTAATCGAGTGGATAAAAGAGCTTTATGAAGAACAGAACGGGATATTAGGTTATCGTCAGATGACAATCACAGTTAACAGAGTTCATAAGGTTAATTACAACAAAAAACGTATCCGCCGACTTATGCAGATACTTAATCTCAAATCCGTTTGCAGAAAGAAGAAATACAACTACATTAAATCCACACCGGAAGTAACAGCAGAAAATATATTAAACAGAAAGTTCTATGCTGATGCACCTAATGAAAAATGGCTTACAGATGTAACTGAATTCAAATATTATGTTGGAGAGGATACGAAAAAACTGTATTTAAGTGCAATACTTGACCTTTACGACAGAAGAATTGTTTCATACAAAATCGGAACAAGCAACAACAATCAGCTTGTTTTTGATACTTTTGATAAAGCGGTAGAAAGCAATCCAACAGCTCATCCGCTATTTCACAGTGACAGAGGGTTTCAGTACACAAGCAAAATCTTCCATAACAAAATCGAACAAGCTGGTATGCGACAAAGCATGTCCAGAGTTGGAAGATGTATCGACAATGGTCCAATGGAGGGATATTGGGGTATTCTGAAATCTGAGATGTACTATCTAAAGAAATTCACTTCTAAAGAAGAACTTACAGAAGCTATTGAAAATTATATATATTTCTACAACACAAAACGTTTTCAGCTGAAGCTCAGATGTATGACACCAATGGAATTTCATTACGCAAAAGCTGCGTAAAAAATTCCACCATACCAATTGGTATGGTGGAATCATTCAACTAAACGTTATTTTTGTTATTTCGTCTGTCTACTTGACAGGGGGCACTCCACTCCACTAGT
>JAXJSN010000091.1:0-74890 GCA_036310085.1 Ruminococcus sp. | reverse complement strand
TTGCGGATAAGTACAATCATAAGACATCCACACATTTATCCCTGTTATATATCCGCTATCATAAAGCATTTTCATAATTCTACACCATTTAGGTTTAGATATTTCTAAAGAACTATAGCTTAGCACCGATTTGTCAAACTCAGGTATATCCATACCGCTTTCTAACTTTTTTAATATTTCGTATATGATTTTAAAATTTTCATCCATTATTACACCTTCTTATAAAGAACCGCCCTCAATTCAAAATTGGGAGCGGTTAAATAAATGGTTCATTACTTATGTAACCATCATGAATTAATTTTTGGAAAATATCTGCTTGCTCTTTTTCAAAGCTATTTAAGTTATCCTTTATGCCTACCAATTTATATCGATGTTGCCCATTGATAATAATAGGTTTAAAAACACCAATTTCAGAAGAAAAAAACACTTTTTTGATAAGGTTAAGATATTTAACATATTCTGCAACCACAGATTGTGGAGCATCTTTCTTTAACAAAAATGCATAACCATATACAAAAGGATGATTGTTATCTACAGCATATCTAACACTATTGTTAAACCAATTATTAGGATTTTCTATCATTGTTCTTTCACCTTTAATACCATGAATCTTTCTGTTTTCTTAACTTTGTTACCTTTGTGGTCTTTAACAGTTATTTCTCGTTCTCCTGCATCTAAAATTTCAAAAGTTGTATTTTTATCAATTAAAAACTCAAATTCAGCAGGACTTTCAGATATTTTATAAATATACGCACCCTTAATCTTCTTTGGTGCAATTATATCTAAGGTCGTTCTTGTTGGATTATCAATTCCTCCAAACGGCAATTGCGTATCAGAACATACAGTTGTACTTGTAAAACCTTTTTCTGTGAAAGTTTTTCCTATCATTTTTTTCATATCTTCAACGGAGGAAGTTGTGTTCGTAATATAATCAACATCACCTACAGAACGCCTCAACTTTAGTGTTTCATTAAGTTTAAATTTTGATAATTCTTCTGATAATTTATCTCCAACACCATTTAAACTATTAACATATTTTTCTCCATAAGATTTTTTTACTTTTTCTAAAGACTTCCCACCACGCTCAATAGCGTTAATAACATCATAGTCGCCGCCTGTGTAACGATAAATCGATGGATTATCTTCCCTACTAAAAGACACCCCTTCGTTTAATTTATAGTAATCGTCTTGCCATGCTTCGAAATCTTCAATATTATTTAAAGATAATTGCTTTGTTTCTTTTATTATACCACTTTCACCTGATTTTGCAACAGGTTCACTCAGCTTATTTTCAAATTCAGCCGCCTTTTTCTTGCAGGTGTTCGCCCTCTGCTGATATATCCGCTTATTATCGCTATCAAGACTGTAATCTGCGATACGCTGATTTTTCTTCGCCCGATTTTCATAATAAGTCTTATTGTCTTCAAGCTTTCTTCTGCGGTCAAGCTCCTTTAATTCTTCGCCTGTAATTGGCTTTAAGGTTGTTATACCCTCATAATATGTAGATGTCGAATCCTTGCAATTAGGATGAAATAAACCGCCCTCGATTGCCTCTGATAAAAGCGGATAATCACCATCAGAAGGCTTACCACCGGAATACACATCATCAATATAAACTTTACCGACATGTGGGGCACAGAGAACACAACCGCCCCTACGAGAATTAACAACAACGAGTGATATTCCCCATTCTTTCCGTTTCTCGCCTTCTCCCATAAGATAGGCTCTTTTATTTGCGGTTCGTATAGCCATTTCGGAATAATCCGACAGAGTATGTCTTGCACCGTTTTTATACTCCACGCAATTCAGCCCGGCTCTGAGCATATCACGGCAAGCCATATCAATAGCTTTTTCATATGTTCCGGCACCCGTATTTGCGTATACCTGAGCATTAAAAATAGCTTTACGATATTTATCATTACTCATTCTTAAAATAGCGGTTTCCGCCCTTTTTAGGTCATTTGTGGTAGCTTTTATAAGTGAGTTAAGCTTTCTATCATTCACTTTAAAAAACTCTGCTGTTGCCTTTGTTCCCTTAAAAGGTGGTTTATTTGTTCCGTGTGGTAATTTATAACCACGCTTTATAGCTCGTAGGATTTTATATTCTTGCTCAGCATTTCCTTTACGACGATATTCCTGTATAGCATTTCGGATTTTTTTATTAAGCATATTGAATTCTTTACCGAACTTATGAAGATTATTCTTTTTATAATCTTCAAGGCTCTTGAGTTGATTCGCTTGCCACTGTGACCACAAATATCCCTCTGCATCTTCTTCGGCTCGATGTCGGCTGAAATTCCGCATCATACTGTCAATAAGTTCGTTTTCAATCTCAGCAAAGGCTTGTGCAATATCATAATCAGCCATATATCACCTAAAAGCCTATCGGTGTAACATCATTAAGTTCTGATGTTTCCTCAACCTCAGCAATACCAAGTTCCTCTTTAATTCGTCTTACTTCCTCTGTTTTCCATTCGTCACTCTTACTGTCGCCGTACAGCTCATCAATAGAGGCTTCAATCGACATAATAACATTTTGACGAGCCTTGCCAATTGTTTCAACTTGACTTTCAAAGGAAGGATTTGCATACTCACCAAATTTTACAGATGATTCAATATCATCAATAATAGGCTTATTGTGAATTGAATAATCAGCATTAAGTGTTGCAGATACAAGCTGTGGTAAAACTTTTTCGAGCAGTTCAATTACATCTTGACGAGTGTATAGCGTTGTTTTTTCTTTCTCTCGCTGTGCATCGGCATTATCAAGCTTTTTGGTATCAATTCCAAGTGTAGTCGGTGAAAGCACACCCTGCAAACATAAATCAAGAGCAGTAACATATGAGCTTAAATAACTTTCGTGTTGAATAGGCGGAGTTTCGGTGTAAATTCTGTTTTCTTTGCCTGTATCACTCATACCATTTGCAATAGCTATAAACCTATTATCAAATGGATTAGGCTTCATCATCTCGCCTGTTTCTTCGTTATGAGGAATAAAACATTCAGGTATGTACTCTTTCGTTCTCCCTGCTCTGAGAGCATCCATCCACTGGCTCCAAACTTCATCGAGACTATCAAACTCATCTTCCTTATCTTCAATAAAACCTTTACCTCTGCCCTCATACAATGAAGATTGACCAAATATAACCGGAACACCCCAAATTAATTTTTTATCAAAGCTTACCCCATCGCCTTTTATTCTACTTGTTTTATTAATTGAATTAAGCGAAATTTGCTTGCCGGTACTGTTATAAAGTTCGTATTTTATATAACCGTATCCGTAATACTCAGCAAGTTGATATTTTTTATTATTTTCATAATAATTCGTGTAAAATATAATCTCTCTGATTCTGCCACGCTCATACACAAACTTCACTCGTTCAGCCGGAAACCATTCAATAATAGGCTTGTCAGATATTTCTATATCATAGGAGATTTTAAAAGCACCATCACCTACTATGCCAATATCCTTAACGGCTTTTTTTAATATTTTAGAAAATTCATTTTCGATTGCAATTTCATTCCATAAATCAGCATTTGTCGCACCATTTTCGTCAGAAACTTCAATGCCGTTAAAGTCAGACATAACGATATTTGCAACAGTATCGACCATTAACGAAGGTAGAGGAATATGTATTTTCCTGATTTCTCTACCTTTTGTCATAGGTGCTTTCCAAAACATTGTAGACGGCACATCAAGCTGTCTATATAATTCTGTAAGCTGATTACTTTTTCCGATATACCAAATCCTGTTTTTAGCACAGGAAGCAAGAAAATCTACACCTTCGCTGATAACGATTGTGTTTTCAGATGTAGAATTTATACTCAAAAAATCTCTTAATCCTTTGCGTATTGTATCAGCCATTTTACTTATCAACCCCATTTTTATCACTTCCGATTTTATTTTTATACGGGATAAATCCATATTGATTTGAGTTTATACAGTGGTCGTGAGAATCTTCGGGGGTATTATCCTTATCTTCTCGCCACGAATAAAGCTCCATTTCGCTTATTGTATTGGTGCAATGCTCTAAAATAAAAAAACAGCCCTGAGCAAGCCACCCAAGCTGTAAATTAATTCTATCTATAACATTTAAAACACTTTTCCACGAATTGTTAAAAATATAAATACAGCCGTGCTTCTGCTTATACTTCTTACATTCTGTAATCGTTGCTTGGTCGGCGTTATCTATAAATACATTTCTTGCAAGTCCCCACTCTTTACGATTTCGTTCAAGAAAATCTATAAAATTTATCACAGTATCTGATGGAGCAAGAGGGGTCTGCAATTCAGCATTGTTATAAACCTTTTCGTCAAGCTGAATGTATTTGCCTCGATTTGTTATACCTCCAAATGTCATTGCTATCGTATCAGGTGACTGTTGGGAATAAGCTGTATCAAGTCCGGCAGTAAAATCAATAAACTTTTCCTCACCGGGCTTAGAATTAAGAAATTGCTTTGCCCATTCCTTACTTTTAATATGCTGTGAGCGTTCAAAGTTAGAAAACACAAGACCGGTAGCTCGTCCACGCAAGCCAAGTATTTTATTTTTATAAATCTTTGTGCCTTTTGGTGTATTAGTAAGAATTTTATCAAGCTTTTCTTTAGTTAAACCTAAATTATGGGTAAAAGAAAAGAACCAATGCACCCATTCAGGCTTTGGTTCTTCTTTAAGCTCATTTAATATCTCTGTCGGTGTTTCGCTTATCCATTCTTTAAGAGGCCTTGAACAGTTCACATACTCCTTGTAAACAGGTAAATTCGGGTCATCAGGATTAAGAGTAGCCATAAAGTAATCGCAACGCATCGAAGCTTCTCGGACAAACTCAATGTCGGCGGTGTTTATCTCGTCAATATATAAGCAGCCGTACTGACCACCAAGAGCCTTTTGCCACTTCTTCTTGTCACCGTAACCCATAATATATACGATTTTATCGCCTTTTGAAGTATGAAACAGGATATGCGGTATCTTATCATCCTTTGTACCATTACCGTTATACTCTGTCAGCACACCAAAGTCGTCAATAATACCGAGGTCCTTGTTTATGATATTTTTCTCAGCTGTACCGGTATCTTTAGCGGCTATGATATGTAATTTCTTAGACGATTGAGCTACTTTAAGCATAAACTTGAATAAACCCACAGTTGTTTTACCTGCGGCAGTAGTCCCCTCAAGAAACTCAACAGGTGCATTACACTTCAAAAACGCTTTATATTTTTGAGATAAAACTAAATTATTCATTGCCGCTCATCTGCTCAATCAGACTGTCAAGCTTTGACTTTTCGGTTTCAAGAGTACCGCTGACTTCGACCTTATTCAAATATTCACCTGTCATTTTGTTAAGTGTATCAATAGCACGGATGCGGTCTGAGGTGTCCTCTTCCTTGTTATTAGCGATATTTGATAAAAGCACCTGCCTGTCCTTTGCTGTAAGTATGCGTTCGTCCTTTGCTTTATCGGTTAACTCTTTGATGTATTTTGAAACTCCAACATTCTCCAACAATTCATACGCTCTACCATTCGCATAATTTTCCGAATATCCTGCATTGATAGCACTCTGAACGGTGTTACCACTCTGAGCATAATATTCAGCAAACTTACGCTGTCGCATATTTAGTTTTTCTTTCATAGGTAACACCTCTTTTTTAGAATTACGATAAATCAAAAACCGCCCAAATAAATGAGCGGTTTTCGGAGAGAATAAAAAAATATCAAGGAGAACTTGTTTATGCATTTGTATATTTTATATTATAACACACCTATTCGGGACAATGGGACAAATTTACCAATGATACCTATAACAAATTTTTTTGATACTTTCAACTGCATCAGCTCGACCAACTGTAGAGGCTATCTTTTGCCAGCTATAATTCAAACTCAATCTCATAAATAAACAATTCTCCTCAAAAACATCTCTGGACAAACGATTTAAAGCAGAATTTCTTAAAATTTCAAGATTTTGTATTTCTTTCTGAATATCTGTAATTTCACCCACAGAGATACCAACTTTATCAGATACTCCTCCAGATGATGGAGCATCAGATAAGCCAGGTGTAATCTTAACCGCATTACCTTTAAGTCTTTCAACCTTTGAACGCAATCTTATAATTTCCTTGTTTATATCCTTAATTTCTTTTGCGGTCATATTTCAAACCTCCTAACATCTCACTTTGCGATCGAATGAACAAACAGCACTGCAGCAACCCCAAATGCAATTAATAAAACTCCGGCTATAATCATTTCTGCACCTCGCTTAACAACTCCGGGTTATCGTGTATGTTGCCTACGATTTCTAAATCACTTACAAACTCGCAAAACTCTATATCGTGATTTTCGTGCAAATCTGCTTCAACAGAATTTTCATCAAATTTGTATTTAATAAAATCAAATCTTCCTGTATCTTCACGAAATCCTACAACTCCGTAATTTTCTACCGTAAAAGAGTTATATTCAGTTCCGCAAGAGGTGTAGGAGCTTTCCCAAATTTCATCAGGGAATTTGAATATATCCCCCTCAAAAATCTCCTTACCGTTCTTGTCGGTCAAGCCTGTAAACTGTCTGACTGTTTCGGGGATGACTTCGTAAAAGAATTGTGCAGGAACTTGTCCGTCCCCTATATAGTGATTATGTTCATCTTTTTTGAAATAAAATCCTTCAACCCACTCACCGTTATCCTTTCGCTTGCCTTTGAAAAGAATTTTTCTCATTTTATTTCACCTACCATTTCTTCCACAATTTCGTCAATAAATTTTTCGCTAACAAGAAATAATGGCAAACCGTTGTTATCTAATCTCGCTAAGTCTTGCATACGTGTCCGAAGTTTTTCTGAAAACTCTCTGATTGCTTTGTTTTTTGCTGTTTTTAAATCGCTTAAAGCTTTCATCAATTTTTCTCTTAATCGCTTATTACGCTCAACAGTTTCCTCTGCAACACTTTTAGAATGTTGATAATCATTTTTAAGTAACTGCAAATCGCTTTCGAGCTCGCTTATATATTCAAGAGCTTCAAAATTAACGCAACCGCCTATAGCTTTTAAATTTGCTTTAATTTCATCAGGTTTCATCTTCCTGTACCTCGCTTTCTCCCTCAATTACATAAAAGGGTCGTCCGCAACCTCCACATTTAGTTTCACTAATAAATGAAATCATATCTAAACTGTCGCCACAATAGGGACAAAAATTAATCGTTCCGTCAATCATTCCTGTTATAATATTCATCATTCTTGCTCCTTTCCACAAGAGCTTGTTCAGCTTCTTATGTGTAACACTTCTAATAACTAACACCGATATAATCAAGCACTCTTGCCCAACCGTATTGATTTCCTGAATCATCTGTACAGCATTTATACATCCAATACTCCCATTCTTTCGGATTGCTTTCTTTTAAAATATCAAACCTATGAGGTCTTTTTTCAAGATGAATACCGAATCCACACATTGAGCATCCTGTTCGCTGGGCTTTCGTAGTAAATAAAGTTCCATCCTCTTTGCGTTCAATAGTTCCATAAATTTCAGGAATAGGAACTTTTAAATCAAGAGCAAGCTGTAATATATCCTGTCGGTTAAAAATTGCAAATGGTGCAGAACGTACGGTAGTTTTTCCGAAATAATTACAACCATTAATCATAAGGCTTTTTTCTCTTCGACCGCCCTCAGAAGCCATAAGCCCCAGATAAGGCACGCTGTTATGTTCTTTAGCCCAATCATCGCAAGGCTTCTCTTTAAGATAGTAACAGCATTTTGAGGAAACTTTAAAAGGTGGAATCTGATAATTAACACCTTCGTTTTCGTTCTCATAGCCGCCGAAGAGCTCAAGCCATTTCTGTGACAACTTCATTCTACTGTTTTTTTGATAACCACCATAAGCACCCGTCTCGCCTGTTATGATTGCGTGTCTGACAGTCTTATTTTTATCTGTGGGGTTAGCAAGAGTTTCTATTTTACCTGCAATCTCTTTGCTGAGAACAGGAAATCCAAACTCTTGAATAATTTTCGCTTTAGTCCAATATGTTCCATCTGATTTTTTCGCTGACTTGAGACATTCAATCCCAAGTTGTTTATGAATTTCTCTTATGCTTTTATCTTCGAGGTTTGAAACACTTATTCCCGGGGCATTAATCCCTATTGATTTTAGGAATAAGAATAATGTAATGCTATCAAGCCCACCGACCGATACATGCACATTTAATTCTCTTTTCGCCGCTTCCTCATAAAATTCCCAAGCCCTGATACGAGCGTATTCCACTTTAAAATTGTAATCTTGCTTTTGCTTAACTTTAAAATCAGCAATTTTTCTATCTGCACCAATTCGATTCATACGCTCAAGTATATTTTCTGCCATTTCTCTTATCTCCCTGTACTACCAAAACCGCCGTTTCCTCTGTCTGTTTCGTCTAGCTTGTCTACAACCTCAAGCTCAGGCGTAAGTATCGGCATAATAACAAGCTGGCGATTTTCATATTTTTCTTGGTTTTTATAAGCTAAAAACCTTCAAATGAATTTGGATATTTACATTAGTAAGCATTACATCTTTTGTTTTTTCTTAAACCTTGATGTGTGTAGACTTTTCAGATTTAAACTTAATGAAGTTTTTGTATTCATCGTAATAGATTTCTTTTATCTTTTTGCCTTCTCTGGGTATATATTCGAAAAAATCAGGTTGACTTCTATAGATAATACGGTTATTACACCATCGTTGTAAATCTCGTAATATATGTCGTTTCGATAACGATGTCTTGCGGTATATCCTAATATCAGGATCAAAGCCAATTGATTGTAATTTTTTCACTCTATAGTAATCTTGTAAAAAATTTGTATTGTAATTAGTCAAAACATATACATAACACGACTGCTTGTTAGGTTGAACTACCTCTTTGAAAATTGATAAACCTTGAAGTATCTTATCTTCATTCTCCATAAAATCAAAAGCGAAATGCCACATTTTCGTTTTTATTTTAGAAAGCATTTCAGCAATATCTCTTGTTAAAAATCGTGCATCCAAACCTTGTGTAAAATCAACCTTTGCACCACTATCAATTAATTGTTGTAGTAGTTGTTTACGGTCTTTACAGGCTAATATATTAGGGTCGAGGAGTATAATTTCTTTTTGACCATTCCACCATTCGGATAAATCCGCAACCTTAACTGAACATTTACCTTCTTTTTTACTTACAATACAATAATCGCAATCATTACAACAACCTCTTGTAAGAAAGCCAAAAGCTTTATTTTTCGTAAGATTTGGATATAATGAGTAATCTGGGTATTGATGTTCTATTTCATAAGGTAAGTTTTTATGCTTTTCTTTTTGAAATACTTCTTTACCGTTCTCAACTGTTATAGCAAAACCTGTTCCACCATAAACAATTTTATCTGCATTAATACAAGTCATATCCATCTTTGTGTACTCATCACCAAAGACCTTAGAAACATAAACTATATCATAACGCTTGATAAATTGAATAAACTCGACCTCATCCCCAAGCGATTTATGATATGCAGATATTTTCATCAAAGGTAGATTTGGAAAATTACTACTATCTACATCATATAATCCTATTTTCATTTTAAACATCTTCATTTCTCCTATGTATAAATATTTTTTATTATTGTATCAAGTCTTTCTTTCATACGCTTAGTAAATCCGTTTTCATTTGTAAGACCTTCAATTGTTTTAAATGCAAGCAATATAATTTCATCTTTATCATCAGATTTATACATTTGCCTTATATATTCCATAGACAAAAAAACATTCTCCAGAATTCGTTTACTGAGATTCAAATAGGTATTGCTACTATCCTTTTCTTCTAAATATATCTTTTTAAACTCAGACTGCCTTGCCTTACAAATTTCCACGGACCATCCTTTATGCCTATTATAGTAACCGAGTTTTGAAAGCTTTGAGAAATATTTATATTCTTCCGGTGGATAGTCTGAATAATCAAGCTGACCATCAATAGCTTTATCCTCAAGCTTTGCAAACTCTGTTTCATTATTAAAGTTTGGTTTCATATATTCCTCCTTGTGGAAGGTTGTGGAGGGTTGAAGGCATTTTTCAATAACCCTTATATATAAATTATTGTTTATTTTTCTTATACGAAAGGTTAGTAAAACCCTCAAACCCTCCACAACCCTCCACACTAACTTTCTGAACAAAGAGAAAGACCGTTAAAGAAATTACAGTTTCTTCCTCTAACCTTCTCAAATCGCTTTGCAAGTTCAGTGCTGAATTTAGTATTTGACATACAGTATTCGTTATTGCTGTTCGCCCAAGAAACATATGCGGCATATAAAGTGCTTGCCTGTACTGAACCTTCCAGAATACATTTATCCTCAATGAATGCAGAAATAACGTCCATTTCTCGTCTGTACTCTCTAACACTATTAAGAACGGCAATAGGCATTTTTAAACCCTCTTTCTGCCAAAGCAAGCAACCGTCTATACACCATTTGAAAATTCCTGTCAACTCTGCCTTAAGCTTATGCGTAAGGTTCTTATCAACCTTATCTTCCGATATCTGAACATTAAATGGTATCATATGTATTCTCCGCCATATTCCCGTATCCGTTCCACGAATAATTGGTTTATGATTTGTAGCCATCCACAGCTTAAACTCCGGTTTAAATTCAAATTCTTCGCTGTATAACTTTCTTGCAGTCACCGTATCGTCACCTGTTAATTGCTTAAGCAGTCCTTCGTTGAGCCTTACACCTTCGTTCGGCTCAACTGATGTTACAAGCCTTGCCCCCTTTAAACGTGCAATATCGCTGTTTATAGCACTGCTCTGATTACTTCGCACCATAATGGTTTCGGGCTGAATATTAGCCGCATAATCGCCAAACACATCACGGATAACATCAATAAAGGTGGACTTGCCGTTTCTTCCTGTTCCAAACAAAAAGAAAGCACACTGCTCTACGGTTGAGCCTGTTAGGCTGTAACCGATTGCCTTTTGGATGTATCGTATCAAATCCTTATCTCCTGCAAAAATATCATTAAGAAAAGCAATCCAACGAGGACACTCCGCCTTATCTGAGCTACTTACGGAAGTCACTTTGGTAAAATAATACTCAGGGTTATGCTCTCTTACTTCACCTGTTTTTAAGTTTATAATTCCGTTTGGTGTATTGAGTGCCATACGATACTTGTCCATCTGTGCCGGCAATACCGGTATATGATGTTCTACCTCACTCAGCATTGCTTTTTTTGATTTATTGGAACGGCTCGATTTCATATGTCTTTCAAAATTCTTAGTCATATCTCCACCGCTCTCTTCATCAGCTTGAATATACAACTTACTTTCGGCTTTCATAGCTTCAATGCTTTTATCTGCCATTCGCAACACAACACCTATATTATCAACACACCACTTCATATCGTTGTAGTAATACCATTTCTTTTCGGTATAACAATAACGAACATTACTGCCAAAAAGGTCGATAAACCTGTTAGCGTTGCCCATATCGTCAAAGGTGTATGCTCGCATTTTACTTTCATCAACCGTAGCATTTAATGTCTTTCCGCTACCTATACTGATAGAAAAATCATTCTTACTTTGCTCCAGATTATAAGTTTGCGTACAAGTTGATACTGCCTTTTGTAACGTAATAATGCCATAGGTTGTACCTGACTGCTTACGGTCCCACTTATCACGCATAAGCCCCGATTGTCTGAATATGGCATCCATCTTATCCGTATCACAGCCACACCAAAAAGCAAGCATATTACAAAACGCCATATCTGCTTCACTCTGAGAGTTATATGAAGAAAAATCGCCACTATATAAAGCACGGAACAAATGACCGTTCTTAGCGTTGCAGGCAGCTTTTACAATATCGTCAACGGTATTAAGATTTAAGCTGACAGTTTTAGGAGACGTCTGCTTTTTTTCTGCAGTATTATCGCCTAAATATTTTGCGTGTAGCGGTTTAATACTTTCAGAACATTCATTGATACAAGCAAATTCAGAACAGTAGTCACCTGTTACAACAAAAAATCTGCCGTTTTCGTACATTTCAAAGCCTTTTGCTTTACGTCTTCCCTGTGGCAATGAACCTTTGCATATAATATGAATACCAGTACCGCTTTGTGAATATTCAGCATAGCTTTGCAGGCTATTCACAAATTCACTTATTATGTTATTACAGCCACCATTTTTATAATTCTGAATATCATTCGGCATATCATCAAGATCAACACCGAAGTACGGTGAGTTAGAGAACATAAAGCCAACGCCTGAAAATCGTTGAGATGCATTAACTGCTGTATTAAAGTCTGACCAAGTATTAGGATTATTTGCCTGTGCCATTCCTCCGGTTTTTGGGTTAATCGGTTTCTTACTAATTCCACTGTGCGACTTAGAATCAGGAACAGCTTGCCAACAGACCCAATTATTCAAAGTTTTGAGTTCTTGAGGAATTGCATTGTATTTATTATTGAAATTTGTAAATCCCATATTTTAATCTCCTTTCTTACATATACTCTCATATCAAACTAAAATTGCATAAATCAGTACAATTCCTCAAAATTACATAAAATTAGAATGGTAAATCATCATCAAGAGGCATATCTGTAAAGTTCTGTGATGTGGTCTGTGAAGGTGTTGCATAACTCTGCTGTGGCTGTGCATAAGTGTTCTGAGCAGAGCTTGCAAATTCTTTATAAATATGTTGCACATTCGTAAATTTTGTAGGATTAAGCCAACGCACTTCTTCACGCTTTTCGCCATTCCACTCTTTATGCTTAAGAGTAACACGCAAAGGCTTTTTTATAAGCTCGTTGCAAAACTGTTCAAGACTATCATAGTCTTTACCATCTGGAAGTCCTGCCGCTTTACCAAGTGCCATTATCTGTCCGAAGCCATAGCCGTTAACAGACATATCTGCTTCTGTAGGTTCTTTACGTTTCCATAATGTATGGAAGATATAACCATTTTTATAGCCCTGCTCAACATCATTTCTGACAACCATAGAAAGGTTAAGTCCTGTTGAGCCGTTTCTTGTTGTTCTTTCTTCAATGTTTATAATAATACATTCATAATCGCCTTCCGGCTTAATGTTGCTCTGCTGTGTAGCTTCACTCTGATTTGCTTTAAAACCCATAATATTAAGTCTCCTTTATTAAATTAATTGCTTCATCAGCACTTCTGCATATTCCTGCAATAGCACTGTTGAGCTTCATTTGTTGTATAAATTTCTGTTGCTTTAAGGTCGGTTTACCTGTTTTCGTCTTAACCTCAATAAACACCGCCCTGCCGTCTGATTTGCGTACACCAAGTAAATCAGAAAAACCTGTCGGTAATCCTTCTATTTTGCGTAAGTTAATCAAAACATTTTGACGAAATTCTTTAGAATAAACGATGTCACCCTGCCAAAAATCACCTGCATTTGTTCTGAACATAACGCAAGTATCAGCTAAAGCAATGCGTATTTTATTTTGAATACTATGTTCTTCCGTCAAGCTATCATACCTCTTTTCTTTGCTTGATAATATGCCCATCCCTGTTTATAACCATGTTTTTTTGCATATAGCAGTAAGTCATTATAACTTTGACAATCGTCAGGCGAACTGAAATCAAGTTTAAAGCCCTCGACTTTAATCAACTTTGCAGAAGTGTCAGTTTTAACTTTTCTTTCAGCTGTTGGGAATATGTACCCACAATGGGGACATAAAGCTTTTTGTCCCGGCTTCGGTGCTGAAAAAGTGAAAAAGCATTCAGGACATTGTCTGACTTTTTCTTTCTGCTCATCTTCAAGCTTTTTAACACTCTGTTTTTTACGTTTTTCAAGTGTCCATACACGGTCATCATCCGGCATACCGTGCCGTGCGTAATTACCGACATGGTCTATAATAATCGCTCTCTTATCAGGTGCATATCGCATACATCTCATTGATTGCTGAATATACAGAGTAAGGCTGTGTGTTGGTCTGAGCAGTATTGTACATTCGCAGTCAGGCACATCAAAGCCTTCTGATATTAAGTCAACATTACAAAGTATAGTAATTTCACCCTTACGGAAGTCGTTTATTATCTTTTCACGTTGTGCTTTCGGGCTACTGCCGTCAATGTGCTTTGCCGGAATACCTGCATCACAAAAAGCCTGAGCCGTAGCAAGACTGTGTTTAACTGATGAACAGTAACATATAGCTTTTTTGCCCTCAGCAAGCTGTTTGTAATACTTGATAACATCACCGAACACTGTATTTTTTATCATAGCTTTTTCAATGTCAGCAGTGACATATTCACCCATCTTTGTATGAATACCGGTAAGATCTGCAACACTCGGTGCATAGTAATCGTATGGAGCAAGACAATTATTCTCAATAAGCCACTTTGTGCTTACTCCGATTATCAGCTTGTCGTTGACATCACCCAAGCCGTCACCATTAAGACGGATAGGTGTAGCTGTCACACCGATTCTCGGAACATCAACAAAATACTCATAGATACGCTTATAGCTCTGAGCAAGGCTGTGATGGTTCTCATCTGTGATAATTAACGCAGGCTTAGAAAGTTTTTTAAGCCTGCGTGTAAATGTTTGCACCATACCAATTGTACATAAATCCATAAGTACGCCCCAACGGACAAAAGTACGAAAAATCTGATCAACAAGTTCCTTACGATGCACAAGAAACAACACCCTTTTACCATTCCAAGTAGTTCTTCGTGCTATCTCAGCTACTATACAAGATTTGCCGCCACCGCAACCAAGGACTATACAGGGAGCTTTATATCCATCTCGCCAAGCCTGTTTTACCTGCTCAACAAGATCATTTTGATACGGTCGGAGTTGCATTGCTTGCTTCCTTTCTTTCGTTTATAATCTTTGCTACGCAATTCATACAAAGTTGTTTGCCATAATTTTTTATTGTACCATCAACAATTTGCTGAACAGTACGTCTGCCGTCTGACATTATAACCTTTCCACACTCAGTACACCTTGGTGGTTCAACTCCTTTTGAAAGCCATTCACCGAGTTGCTTGCCAAGTTCAGGAGTAATTATGCCTGTCCACTTATCAAGAAAGGTTGTATCTTTTGAAAGACTTGCATTATGATTACGGTCAAGCTGAAAGCACATATCAAACTCGTATTCGGTATTTTCACGCTGAATGGGAGCAAGTCCGATTTTTACAGGGACTGTCTTACCTCTGTCGTTTACTTCCATTGCATAAGCCATTTTTGCACGAAGTGTAATGATAGTGTGGCAATCAACGGAAAGTATGGTATTAACGAGATTATTCTGAATTTTTCCAGCTTCATCCCAAGCTGTGTAGTCGTTCTTTCCACGCTGCTGAGCAATCTGAGATTTGATATCTAAAACACCACCCTCATTATCCCAACAATGAGAAAAGCTGTCTATGATAACTACACCATCAGAGCCGACAATCTCGGCTGCAGATTTAACATAGTCAATGTACTTCTCCGGAGAATACGGCGGAATCATTGAAGCATACATAAATTTACCTGTTTCAAGGTCTGTTCTGTCTGCGTAAAATCTGCCTCTTTCGTGTTCGGTATCTATCAAAGCAATTTTTGACCAATCTCCGGTAATACCATAGGCAAGGTAAAGACTTGACAATGATTTGCCGCTACCCGAAGGACCTGTTATAGCAATCCTGGCTTTAGATTTTGCTCTTGTAACCTGTTTAAAATCAATCATTTTTTTACACCTCACTTTATGTTTAATGATGGCTTTGATTCCAAATGTATAAACGGTATATCTTGGTTATTCTTATACAGAGCCTTAACATCGTTTTTACGGATTTCCGGCATACTGTATTTGAGTAAAGCGTTGTTATTCTTTTGTGCCCATGCAATAAATGACATTTCATCATCAATAACAAGGCTTGGTGCAGTTTTTCTTATCGAAATAACAGCCTTAGGCATATCAACCTTATTTCTGCCAAGAGTTTGCATTGTTCTTAGCAGATAATTTTTAAGGTTTTCAACCGACTTTTCTTTCTGAGACTGCCTTTTCGCAATAGCCGCCTTTTCATCTTTTAAGATTTTCGCCTCTGATTCTAACTGCTTAATCAAAACAGCAATACTTTCAGCTTTTTGCTCATACTCACCCTCTATCCCTTCAAGAGTGTCGTACCAGGCTGTAAGCATTTTGTTTTTATAAGCCTCAACATTTTCGATGATATCACCGTTACAATCAATAGATTGTCCGTCAGCGTTGGTATCCGGCTCATAATTGAATATTTCTTCAAATTTATCAAACAACTCAACAAAGTCGTTTGTAAGCTCATACAGATGCATTTTAATTTCTCCTAATTTAAAATTTCTTTAAGTTCCCTTAGTTTTTCAACATAAAAATGATATTCATCATCTTCTCGGTGCTTTTTGCAATAGAAATTTACTCTATCAAGCATTTTACGAGCTATTGATACACACAAAGCAAAAGCTTCTTTGTCTGCATCTGCTTCAATATTTGAGCTTTCATTATTTGCAAGTTTCTCTTTAAGCTCTGAGAGTTGCTGTTCATAATCCTCAGTAAGCTGGTCAAGAGCCTCCTGTTTTTCTCTCTCAAGCATTGCTCTGACTGCTTTTTCATCCTCTCTATATTGAGCTTCAAGTTCATCATAATGCCTCATATTTTCACGCTCAAGAGATTTGATTGTTTCTCGCAAAACACGCTCATTATCGCTTGGTTCTGCAACAGCAACCTCGATAGGTCTATTTTCAAGTTCTTCTATCTTAAAAGACAGTTCCTTATTTTTACCTTTCTCGTTACGGAGCTGTTGTTCAAGGAGTGCATTATGTTCTCTTACTCCCTTGAGCCTATTTTCAGCATCAAGCCTGTGAAATTCAGAATCAGAAAGTTTACTCTGATTAAATATTTTTTCTTGCTTAAGACTGTTAATTTCCGCCTTAAGCTCCTTAACTGTTGTGTTTTCAAGGTCGAGTTTATCGGAAATTTCAGCTTGTTCTTCGTGGCTGATTGTGGCAAGAAGGGAAAGCTTTGTCATTCCAATTTGTAACATCGATGTTACATTTTCTGGATTAATATTTTCTACAATAGAAATATATCTGTATGCGTTTATTCTTGAAAACCCTATCTCAGTCTCACAATAATCCTCAAAATTACTGTAGCCTAACTCCTTATAAAACTTGCCGTCACGCATTTCCTTGAGGCTCGTACACATATCCCAAAGGTTCTGCTGAGCAAGATTTGCACTTACAAGAATTTTTTGATGAAGCTCAAATGCTTTGTTTCGAGTAGTAAGGTTATCCATTAGAATCACCACCTACAATTTCTTCTTTATAATCATCGCTCCCACATACCGGACAAAGATAATATACTTCTCTATAACCTCCGTCAGGGAGATTTAAACCATTGTATTTCTCAACAATTTTCTTTACTTCATCAAAAGAATTACCACAATCAGAACAACGGTACATTAAAATCAGACCACCTTTCAATTGTGAATTTAAGAAAGCTATAAAGTTTTACTCCTATAGCTTTACAGAATCTACGATATTTAAGATATCTTTTCATTTCGTACTCCTTGACAATTTTCTAAAAATCGTCTAAAATTTAAATGTATTTATTTTTCTTTAGACCGTTTGAGAATTGCCGTTCTCAGCGGTCTTTTTCTTTTTGTGGATAATTAATATCCATAGTGATATGTTCGTGTTCAAAAACTCCGAAATTACCATTCTTAGACATCTGAGTTTCTAAAAACTGTTTCTCAGTATAATAATTAGCACAATTCATACAACCGTCAACATTAGGATGCACCGAAGTAAACACATTCAAAGCAATATTAATTGACGGAGCAGTAACCTTTGTCCAACCGCCTACAAATGGAAAGTTCTTTGACGAACCATATGTAAAATAAAACTCCGGCATTATTTATCTCCTTCGCTTTCCATAATCTTAATCTTTAAAAGAGTTATTAACAAAACGGCAAGAATTGTTATGAACAGTATGCAGATGGTATAGTTTATTGCATTTGATTCAAATGCAGAAACTGCAACAAACATTCCTATTAAAGACAGAACCATAAGGACCTCTGTTGAATAATAAAAAACAAATAAAGCACCTGATTTTAAAATTCTACCAAGTAAAAGCATAAAGCCAAATGTATATCTGAATACCTTTGTGTCGGACAGCTTGTCCTCAGCCTTTCGTATTCGATTCATATTTTTATCACTCCTCACTTAATACTCTTGCTATAGTTACTTTAGGCACTCCTCCACAAGCACTGTTATACTTACTTTGCCATTTACGAGATGCAGATCTATATGAATATCCGAAAAAATCTGCTATATCAGAATATGACAACGCTTCCTTATTCGGGTACCGTGCATCAAGCCTATCAAGATTGACTCTGAACATCGGCTTTTCTCTTGGCATACTTTTCTCTCCTCTCTCTTTTTTCATAGCAGTTACATATAACATCTCTGCTCCTTGAAGAGCAAAACTTATAATGTCTGCAATTTTTACATTTCTTCATTTATCTTCTCCTCAATCTTGTCTGATTCTATTTCAATATCTACATCATTGATAGCCAGAGCAAGCTTTAAAAGAACAGTATTACTTACAGTTTTAGTAAGCGAATAACTTGTTACATACGGCACTTTTGAGCCATCTATTTCGATAAGAAATTTATCTTTAGTATCAATTATTTTAAGTACCGACAAAAAAAATCACCTCCTTATTGTGTTTTAGTTGCACCTCACTCATATTCGTGATATATTATTTCTTAGAAAGGAGGTGTATAAATATGACTAATAATATTAAAGAAATTAACCTTAATGGTTATGACACTTGTTTTGTCGAGGAACAAGATGACCGAGGCTCTTTTCTTCTTATCGCTATTCCACAAAATGCTGATAATGATATTTCGGATATTTGCGGAAAATTTGTTAATGGTCACCTCATTACAGAGGTAGGTTACTGCAAGGTTGACGGTAACAGATTTATTAAAGCGTATTACTAATCATTTGACATAAAACTAACTTCAAGACGATCGCTTTTCTCACCAGAGTTGTTTTCATTGCCATTAAACAACTTGCTAAACTTCCAACCATCGGAAGCCGGGAGAAGAACGATTGTCTTTTTCTTATAAGGTTTCCCGTTGATTTCTAAAATGTTGTTATCGAAATCAACTTTTAATGAACGCATTTCCATCGAGTTTTCTTCCTTTTTTAAAATTCATCACATAAATCATCACAGGAGAGTTTGAGTTGTTGCTTGAATTCTCCTATTTGTTTGTCAAAGGTCCTGTCAATAATAACCTTAATTTTTATCCACTCTGTTAAAGAAATGTCGTCTAATAACTTTATTTTCTCAACAATTTTTTACTCCATTTTATCTCTCCTATTTTTGGAAACTTATTCTTGACCATTCTGGTTTAGGATTACAGATTCTAAACTATCTAAATGATTTTCTAAATAGTTTATTTTAACTTCATCAGGTAACTCATCTTTAGGCAAGTTGCATTCGATGTTAGCGATTTCACTTAATCGCTCAACCTTGCTGTAAAGTTGGGTTATTTTTCTTTTTATCCTGAAATTATCAATGTTAATCCAAAGAGCCATTAACGAGAATATAATAAGAATGATTTTCACTTACTTTATCACACCCCTTTTTGTTAAACCGAAAGAAATTGCACTCTTTTCAGTTTATTTTTCTTCTCTATGTTCAATCACTTTGAACTTTCGGAATAAAAAAATAAATCGGTATTTTTTCAATAGGAATCGATAACACTTTACAAGCTTTGTATATTTCATCTTGTTTCCACTGAATTTTTCCATTCATTTTCAAAGAAATGCTTCTTTCAGAAAGACCTATTTCTTTTGAAAATGCTGACCTTGTGTAGCATTTTTCAGTAATTAAACCATCCAACTTTGAATAATCAAAAGACATTATTACACCTCCATTCCGCAAGTTCAATTCTTTGAACTACTTAAAGAATACCATATATCAAAAACTATGTCAATACTTTAATTCAATAATTTTGAACTTTTTTTCAATAAACTATTGAACTTTAATTCAAGTTATGATACAATGCAGATAAAGATAGGTGATTTTTATGAAAAAATATTCTACCGCCGATAGATTAAGGCAAATTATGACAGAAAGAAATTTAAAACAAGTTGATATTTTAAATTTAGCTTCTCCGTTTTGTAAAAAATACGATATTAAATTGAATAAAAATGATTTAAGTCAATATGTAAGTGGAAAAGTTGAACCAGGACAAAATAAACTTTACATACTCGGACTTGCTTTGAATGTAAGTGAAGCGTGGCTCATGGGTTTTGAAGTTCCAATTGAACGCTTGAACAATACAAATGTTATTGATATATCAAACATAATAAACATCGAACCTCTTCCTAAAATGAAAAAAGTTCCCCTGCTTGGTACAATCGCTTGTGGCGAACCTATACTTGCAGAGGAAAATATTGAAGATTACATAAATATGCCTGAAAGCACCAAAGGTACATTTGCTTTGCGTTGCAAGGGTGATAGTATGATTAATGCTCGTATATTTGATGGTGACATAGTTTATATAAGAGAGCAACCAGATGTAGAGAACGGAGAAATTGCGGCAGTCCTTATTGATAATGAAGCTACATTAAAACGAGTTTATAAATATGAAAACCGTATAGAACTACGCCCCGAAAACCCTACATTCAAAGTTTTAAATTATGAAAATGAAGAACTTAATAATATTAAGATACTTGGAAAAGCAGTAGGCTTTTTCAGTAAGGTAACATAAGGAGAGTTTATATGGGATTTTTATCTAAATTTTTTAAAAAAGTAAATACTAAAAGTGCTATTGAACTAGCTCATGATAATACACCTGTTATCGGAGAACAAAGACATATAAATAATTGGAATATTATTGATAATTATAAACAGTCTGAAAATCCACTTGATATACTTGCAGTAGCTATATCTTATGAACGAGAAGGTGCAAAATATCGAAAAGAGTCTATCTTCTTTTACGAAAAATTTTTAACTAATCCTACCGAAACACCTATTTTACCCAACAGATATTTAGAAGGTCGAAAACCTGTAAGAATGTTTTCAAATTGGCAAATATATTCTTCGCTTGCCAATCTTTACGAAAAAGAGTATGAATTTACAAAAGCTATTGAATATTTAAAAAAACTACCTAAAGAAAGCGGATACAAAAACTCTGCTGATTACACAAGGGTTGGTGATGTTCTTGCTAAAGTAGATATAAACGAATGTGTTAGTTATTACGAAAATCTCATAACTACTTCAACATATAAAAAATTCACATCAGTGATTGATTGTAAATACAAAGAAGCTTTAAAAAAACAAAGCGAGGGTTATGTATTTAAAGCTAGAAAGAAAAGAATATAGAACTTCCTTAAACACGGTAGTTTTTTAGCGATATAATTAAATATATATTTATAAATATCAAACAACAGCCTAAAATTAAAACCGCCCTGTGCTGGCACACAAGGCGGCAAAGAAAAATGCACAGAGATGATATTTCACCTCTCAATATTATATTACTATGTTTGACACTATTTGTCAATAATATGGAGAGAATATGAAATATAATGATTTATTAAAATTACAAAAACTTGTTGTAGCAAATTCCCCAAATAAGCTGGTGTTTAATGAAAAAACACTAATAATAGAAGCTAAAAAAATCGTAAATAATGATATGCGAATCATAAATGATTGTGTAAAACTCGTAAATACAACAATAAACCCTGATGTATATTTCAGCCGTTATGATCTGCTACTTGAACAATTACAACATTTAATCTTATTTGAACCCTATCTTTCATTTTCAGGAGAATCGCCAACACAGTCTTACAAAAAAATACTATCTTATCAAGAAAAATCAAATATGGATTTTCTTGAAAGATATTATATGTCAGTAATAGAAAAAGCGAAAACTTTAAAAACTGATAAAGCTAAAAACAATCGAATTAAAAAGTTTCAAGAAAGTCTTGAACCATATTTCGATAAACTTACACCATCACAGTGTTATTTTGTTAAATCTAAAGACACAATACATAATACTGGCTCTAAACTACACGGCGAAATATCTCAAATCGAAAAAACTAATAATCAAAAGAAATCTTTAGTTTCTCTTACTTGCCCCAGTTGCGGAAGTCCTCTCGAAGTAAATTCCACAGATATTAAAGTAAAATGCAAATATTGCGGAACATCAACACTAATAGAAAACTTCATAACAGAACGCAGAATTGACAAAGCTGACACAATTAAATCACTTAAAGATATGATAGTCAATGCAATCAATAACAATGATTACTCAAAAGCATATAATTATTGTGAAGAAGTTTGTAAATTAGACTCTGCAGATGAAAACCTTGCATATTTAAATATTTATGGCTTTCTGTCCAGTAAGATTGATTTTAATAGTACCTTACTTCAAGAACTCTATTCGTTATCTCCTGATAAACACAGAGAAGTTTTAGACAAAATTTTTACAGAGATAAAATTACGCAAACAAGTTGAACTTAATCGTGCCGCAAAAATAATTAACAAAGAACTGCGTAACGCTGAATTAAGAAAAATAAACAAAAAATATTCAACTCTATTTCAGCAAATTAATACTGAAATAAAAAAAATGAAGAAGAAAGCCTGTAAATGTGGTCATATGCTTGAATACAACGAAACAATATGCTCAAAATGCGGCTTGAATTATTCTGACTATCAAGCGGAACTTGCAAGAGAAAAAAGTGCTAAAAATAAAAAAATGATTAAACTAAGTTTAATTATTTGTGTACCATTAGTGATAAGTGTGGTCATGATTGCTTTTGTTTATAACAGTATTTTGATAAATAATATCAATAGCTCTATTGATAACAAAGATTATCTAATAGCAGAGCAATTAATCGACAGTTATCAACAATCTAACCCTTCTCGATTAGATGTGTATCAATTATACGCTGACCTTTACCTTGCACAAAATGAACCCGAAAAGGCTATTGAAAAACTACAAGAAGGTATCTCGCGTGTTTATTCCTCAGATAAAGAAGAACTTCAAATTTTGATAGACAAAATTACAAATGATTATGCTCTTAGTGATAAGGAAAAATAAATATGACTTGTTTTTTTCTGCAAAGATAAAATGATTGAAACTACTACAACACATTTTGTTGATTTAAAGAATTGTATCGTAATTGTAAAAAATTTACCTTGCTTAGAATGTTCCAAATGTGGTGAAATTATTTACACTGATAATGTAGTAGAAAGACTTGATAATATCATAAAAACTGTAAGCGACCTTATGACTGAAATTGCAGTAGTTGAATACTCAACTGACAAGGTAGCTTAATAAATAAAAACCGCCCTCTCCGACTGGTCCTCGGAAAGAGCGGAAACCACTTACACGCAGGGTGCAATGGTACAATGAATTGCGATTATAATTGTATCATATTCCCTTGTGTTTTTCAAGATTTTTTTAATTAATTGCGAAAGCACAAGGGATTTTTGCACCCTTTTTCAGAAAGGAGCAAAATTATGAAATGTAAAAAATGCCGCAAAGAAATTCCGGATAAATCAAAGTTCTGTAACTGGTGTGGTAAACCTATAAACGATAAGAAGCCTTATCGCCGACCGGACGGATTATATGAAAAAAGTGTAACAATTAATGGCAAACGCAAAGTATTTCGTGGAAAAACTGAAAGAGAGCTTAATCTTAAAATCGCTGAATTTAACAACGAAGTTGAATTAGGTCCTCTTTTTAAAGATATGGCCGAACAATGGGAATCTGAACACTTTCCTACTCTCTCTCCTACTACTCAAAGAGGTTACTCTCCGGCATACAATGAAGTCAAAGAATATTTTGGTGACGAGTACATAAAAAAGATAACTCACAAGGATATAAATAAGTACTTAAAACAACTTCCTTCGACTTATGCACGAAAAACAGTTTCAACACGGTTACTTGTACTTAATTTGATTTTTAAGTTTGCAATTAATGAGGATGTAATATCAGAAAGTCCTTGTTCTTATGTTTCTGTACCAAAAGGACACGGAGCAACTAAAAGAAGAGCACCTACGGAGGAAGAAATTGAAAGAATAAAGTTAGGTGTAAACTTTACATGGCAGGGCTTTAAGGTAGGATTATTTGCTGTATTTGTTTTATATACAGGTCTACGAAAGGGCGAAGCTTTGGCTCTTCAATATAAAGATATTGATTATAACGCAGCGAGAATTGATATCAATAAAACTGTATATTACGATGTGTCTGTACCAATGATAAAAAACTCTCCAAAAACAAATGCAGGCAGGCGAACAATTATCATCCCTCAATATCTATTGAAACTTTTGCCAAAAGGAAATAAAAATCATTATTTATTCTCTGAACACCCTGAAAAGCCTTGTAGTAAAAGTACTTATGAAGTTGGATTTAGGCATTGGCAAAAAGAAACAAATATTAAACTTACTGCACACTGCCTTAGACACGGTTATTCAACAATGCTTCACGAAGCAGGAGTAGATGTTAAGGATGCACAAGCTCTACTTGGCCACGCCGACATTACAACAACCCAAAATATTTATACTGATGTTTCAAATAAGCAGAAAGAAAAAGCCGAAAACTTGATAAATAAATACTTGCAATAAAACCAAACTCCCGAATGATTTGTTCGGGAGTTTTACTGTGTATTTTCTGTGTAAGATATGCGACTTTTACTGTCTATTTTTGACTTATTCAGGCAGTGCAAAAAAACTGATATTTATGCTAAATAAACCAGTATTTAAGCCATTATTTAGTGTTTAAGCAAAAAAAATAACACCCTTCCGAAAAAGGGTGTTTGGAGCGGATGATGGGAATCGAACCCACACGATCAGCTTGGAAGGCTGAAGTTCTACCACTAAACTACATCCGCATCTTTACAACGATATAATTATAGCACTATATCGTTGTAATGTCAAGTGTTAAATTGATTTTAAAATTATTTTTTCATCATCGGCACTTACATTAATAGCTGAAAGCTCTGCATTGCCTGCCTCAATCATAGCGTTAGCAATTTTATCCTCTATCTCTCGTCTGATTTGATTACGGAGATCTCTTGCACCGCTATTGCCTGAACAAGATTTTTGAGCGAGATATTTGCAAGCCTTATCATCATAAGTGAATTTAATATTCTTCTCCTCAAGAGTAGGTACATATTCGGAAAGCATAAGATCTGCTATTTTAACGAAATTATCCTCAGACAAAGAATTGAATACAATAATTTCATCAACTCTTGCAATAAACTCAGGACGAAGGAACTCAGCAAGAGCTTTCATAATTCTTTCTTTTGAAGCTTCGCCTTGTGTCTTACCAAAGCCGAGAGCACTCTCACGGTTTGATGTGCCTGCATTTGATGTCATAACAATTACTGTATTTTCAAAGTTTACAACTCTGCCGTGTGCATCTGTAACTTTACCTTCATCTAAAATCTGAAGTAAAATATTTAAAACATCAGGATGTGCCTTTTCAATTTCATCAAAAAGCAATACTGAATATGGTCTTCTTCTTACCTTTTCTGTTACCTGACCAGCCTCATCATAGCCTACATATCCAGGAGGTGAACCGATAATTTTAGATACCGAATGTTTCTCCATAAACTCGGACATATCAAGTCTGATAAGTGTTTCTGGTGTATCGAAAAGCTGTTGACTAAGTACCTTTACAAGCTCTGTTTTACCTACGCCTGTTGGTCCTACAAATATGAATGATGCAGGTCTGCGACGAGGTGAAATTTGACAACGACTGCGTTTAATTGCAGCGGCGAGAACCTCTACAGCTTCATCCTGTCCTATAATTTTCTTTTTAAGCTCAGACTCAAGGTCAGAAAGCTTTGAAAGCTCATTTTCTCTGATTCTTGATGCAGGAATACCGGTCCAAAGCTCAATAACCTTTGCTATATCTTCCTCAGTAACCTTTGAAGTGAGAGTATCAGGGTCAATCTGAGAAATTTCGTTATCAAGCTTTGCAAGCTCGGTAGTAGCCTGAGCAAGTGCCTCATAATCTACTTCGTCAGCTGTTGTAAGCTCCTCTTTTTTCAAGCTAAGCTTCTGTCTTTGTTCAGTAAGATTATCATATCGTTCCATATTTTTGTTGCGAAGAGCCGCACAAGCACAGCTTTCATCAAGAAGGTCAATAGCTTTATCCGGCAAGAAACGGTCAGTTATGTATCTTTCTGAAAGAACTACCGTTTTACGAACAATATCATCATTTACTGATACTCTGTGGTGGGTTTCATAATAATTTTTTACACCCGCAATAACATCAATTGTCTGTGCTATTGTAGGTTCGCCAACCTTTACAGGCTGGAATCTTCTTTCAAGTGCTGAATCCTTTTCTATATACTTTCTGTATTCATTAAAGGTTGTTGCACCAATAACCTGAACCTCGCCTCTTGAAAGAGCAGGCTTTAGGATATTAGCCGCATTCATTGTACCTTCGTTGTCACCTGTACCGACAAGGCTATGAACCTCATCAATGAAAAGAATTATATTGCCGTGCTCTTTGATTTCGGATACAAGACCCTTAATACGGCTTTCAAACTGACCTCTAAACTGAGTGCCTGCAACAAGTGATGTAAGGTCAAGAAGCTGAATTTCTTTATTTTTAAGACGCTGCGGAACATTACCTGCTGTGATTCTTAGTGCAAGTCCTTCTGCAATTGCAGTTTTACCAACGCCCGGCTCACCAATAAGGCAAGGATTATTTTTTGAGCGACGAGATAAAATTTGGATAATTCTTTCTATTTCGCTATCTCTGCCGATAATATTATCAATCTTGCCTTCTCTTGCCTTTCTTGTAAGGTCTTCGCAATAAAGATTTAAATGCTTTCTGTTTTTCTCTTTCTTTTCTTTTTTCTGCTTAGGCTGTTTGCCCTGCTCTTTTGATGCAGTATTTTGATTTCCGCCAAAAATATTATTTAAAAATGCAGGAAATGGCGGTGCACCGTGAGCAAAGTCATCTTCACCATTTTCTGAGTCGATGTCAAAATCTCCCATTTGTTCTGCAAGATTAGTAGCCCCTAGCTGTTCCATAAGTTGAGATATATCTCCGCTATCGCCAAGACTTTGCATCATTGAGTTCATCTGCTCCTGAACATTTTCAAGATCATCGTCACTTATTCCCATTTTGCTGATTAAATCCTCAACTGGCTTTATACCAAGCTCTTTGGCACAGGTAAGGCAATAGCCGATTGTTTGTGAATCATTTGATGTATTATTTGAAACGAAAACGACTGCAGGTCGCTTTCCACATCTGCTACAAAGCATAATTTTCTCCTTATATTAATTAATATTCTTTTAATTAAGCTAACACTTAATTAAAGCAAAAACTAAAAGTTTCGGTTCAGCCTTTACAAAGGCTGGCAGGTAAAGGACGGAGTCCTTAATATTAATTTTTATGAATTTCTTAGGGGTTAAAGGGCTTTGCCCTTTAAAATCCCACAAGGGGTTTCACCCCTTGACCCGATAAACTTTTGAAAAAGTTTAATCAAAACTTTTAGTTTTTTAGTCCTAAGCCGTTGATATAATTTTACGCAAATAAGTTTTAATTTATTTAATTTTAAAATACAGATATTTTGGAAGTGAAAAAATGTTTTCTAAAATTCTCATCGCCAACCGAGGTGAAATTGCAGTAAGAATTATCCGTGCTTGCCGTGAAATGGGCGTAAGTACCGTAGCTATATATTCAGAGGCAGATAAAAATGCTATGCATGTTCAGCTTGCTGACGAAAGCTATTGCGTAGGTGGTAATAGGGTTGCCGATAGCTATCTTAATATTCCGGCTATTCTTACAGTTGCAATTCAGACAGGTGCTCAGGCTATCCATCCCGGTTATGGTCTTTTGTCTGAAAATGCAAAGTTTGTATCATTGTGTGAGCAATGTAATATCAATTTTATTGGACCTACTTCAGAAATGATTAGCCTTCTCGGTGATAAGGACAATGCCCGTAAAACAATGCGTGTCGCAGGTGTTCCTGTAACTCCGGGTTGCGATATTGTAGACAGTGTTGAGCAGGCAAAGCAAGAGGCTGAAAGAATCGGTTTTCCTTTGCTTATCAAGGCTCGCTCAGGCGGCGGCGGTAAGGGTATCCGCAGAGTAGATTCTATCGAGCAGTTTGAGGATGCTTTTTTAGCGGCTTCAAGCGAGGCTGAATCTGCCTTTGGTGACGGTGCGTGTTATCTTGAAAAATTTATTCATCCGGTAAAGCATATTGAAATGCAGTTATTGGCAGATAAATACGGTAATACAATCTGTTTGGGCGAGAGAGAATGTTCAGTTCAGCGTAAAAATCAGAAAATGATTGAAGAAAGCCCAAGCCCTGCTCTTGATGAAAAAACAAGAAAAGAAATGATGATAGCCGCAGTAAAGGCGGCTAAGGCTGTAGATTATGTAAATGCCGGTACAGTTGAATTTTTGCTTGATAAGGATAATAATTTCTATTTTATGGAGATGAATACCCGACTTCAGGTAGAGCATGGTGTTACCGAAATGGTAACAGGCTTTGATATTGTTCAGTGGCAGATAAGAATTGCCGCAGGTGCAAAGCTGACTCGTACACAAGACAGCATTTTTACTCATGGTAATGTTATTGAGTGCCGTATTAATGCCGAAAATCCTGAAAAGGGATTCAGACCGAGTTGTGGCAGAATAACAAGATTACATACTCCGGGTGGCTCTTTTGTTCGTTTTGATACTGCAATTTATCAGGACTATTTTGTTCCGCCTTATTATGATTCAATGATTGGAAAATTAATAGTTCAGGCAAGAACAAGGGCAGAGGCTATCAGAAAAATGAAGATGGCGTTATCCGAAATTATTATTGACGGAATTGATATAAACCGTGATTTGCTTGAGGAAATACTTTCTGATGAGCAATTTGTAAGCGGTGAATATACTACAGATTTTATGGCCGAGTTTGAAGAAAAACAACGAGGCAGAAAGAAGTAATATTATGGATTTATTTTCTTTCAGAAAACCTAAAAATGAACTTGAAACTCAGACAAACGAACAGCAGAATGTGCCGTTTGTTCCTGAAGAAATGTGGGTGAAGTGCCCAAAATGTAATACAATGTTGCTTACAACAGATATGGAAGAAAATCTTCGTATCTGTACAAAATGCGGTCATCATTTCAGAATGAGTGCAAAGCAGAGAATCAGAATGTTTGCCGATACCGAAACATTCAAAGAGCATGACTCTGATATTGTAAGTACAAATATACTTGGTTTTCCGGGCTACGATAAAAAGCTCGAAAAAGCAAGCGTAAAAGGCTCAAAGGAGTCTGTAATTTGCGGTAAGTGTAAAATTGGCGGAATTAATGCAATGCTTTGTGTAATGGACCCCGATTTTATGATGGGCAGTATGGGTACTGTTACAGGTGAAAAAATTACTCGTGCATTCGAGTATGCTACCGAAAACAGCCTTCCTGTTGTTGTATGTTCTGTTTCAGGTGGCGCAAGAATGCAAGAGGGTATTTTGTCCCTTATGCAAATGGCTAAAACATCAGGTGCGGTTAAAAAGCACAGCGATGCAGGCTTACTCTACATAACAATACTTACCGACCCAACAACAGGCGGTGTAACAGCCTCATTTGCTATGGAGGGCGATATTATACTTGCCGAGCCTAATACTTTGGTTGCTTTTGCAGGTCCTAGAGTAATTGAGCAGACAATCAGACAAAAGCTTCCTAAGGATTTTCAGACATCTGAATTTGTGCTTGAAAAAGGTTTTATTGATGCAGTAATATGCAGAAGTAAGCTAAAGGAAACAGTTGTAAACTTACTTAAAATGCATGGATATAGCGAGGAGGTGTGAGTATGGCGGCTTATGATAAGGTTCTTGCGGCACGAGAGGCAGGCAAGCTTACTTCGGTTGATTTTATTAATAATATGTTTGGTGACAGCTTTATTGAATTGCATGGTGACAGAAGGTATTCTGATGATAAGGCTATCGTTGCCGGACTTGCTATGCTGTACAACACACCTGTTACTGTTATAGGACTTGAAAAAGGCAGAAATACAAAGGAGCGTATGGAGCGTAACTTTGGTCAGGCTCATCCGGAAGGCTATCGTAAGGCTTTAAGACTTATGAAGCAGGCTGAAAAATTTCGTCGTCCTGTTCTGTGCTTTGTTGATACAAGCGGTGCGTTTTGCGGAATCGGAGCAGAGGAGAGAGGTCAGGGACAGGCTATTGCCGAGAACCTTATGGAAATGATGACCTTAAAAACACCAATCCTTACTATTCTTATAGGTGAGGGTGGCAGTGGCGGAGCGTTGGCTCTTGCTGTTGCCGACGAGGTTTGGATGCTTGAAAATTCGATTTATTCGGTAATTTCACCTGAGGGCTGTGCGTCTATTCTATGGAAAGACAGTGCAAAAGCTCCGGAAGCTGCTGAGGCACTTAAAATTACAGCTCCTGATTTATTCGAGCTTGGTGTTATTGAGCGTATTGTTCGCCAGCCAAAGGCTGATGATAAAGCTATGTTTGAAAGCTTAAAGTTGCTTATAAGTCGTACATTTGAAAAGAATCTTGCTCTTTCAGACGAAGAATTAACCAATGCACGATATGAGCGTTTCCGTAAAATAGGTGCAAAAAATTAATATATGCTTTTAAAAGGATACTGCATTTGCAGTGTCCTTTTTGTTTTGGCGTAAAATTTTTAAATGATAATACAACAAAACAGGGTAAACTGCAAAAAGCAATTTACCCTGTTTATTTTTAGTTTAATTAATTCAAATTATGAATTAGAGCTGTGGACCAGCTGCAACTAATGCCTTACCAGCTTCGTTGCCTTCGTATTTAGCAAAGTTCTTAATGAAACGAGCTGCAAGATCCTTAGCCTTTGTTTCCCACTCGGAAGCATCAGCATATGTGTCACGAGGATCAAGGATGTTTGTGTCAACGCCAGGAAGCTCTGTTGGAACTGAGAAGTTGAAGAATGGGATTTCTTTTGTCTCAGCTTTGTCAATTGAACCATCAAGGATAGCGTCAATGATACCACGAGTATCTTTGATAGAAATACGCTTACCTGTGCCGTTCCAACCTGTGTTTACTAAGTAAGCCTTAGAACCGTTTTCTTCCATCTTCTTAACGAGCTCTTCAGCGTACTTTGTTGGGTGTAACTCAAGGAATGCCTGACCGAAGCAAGCTGAGAA
Organism: Ruminococcus sp.; assembly: GCA_036310085.1. Lineage (GTDB taxonomy): Bacteria > Bacillota > Clostridia > Oscillospirales > Acutalibacteraceae > Ruminococcoides. Next base: position 43,750 of record JAXJSN010000091.1, on the reverse strand, counting down.
TGTTGGAGTTGGCTCTGTAATGCCACGCTCTGTACCTGCAAGCTTAGCTGTGAAGCCTGAAAGGAAGTAGTACTTTGTCTGCTCAGGAGTTAAGATTGAAACTGGTGGAAGTACACCGAATGCGTCTGCTGAAAGGAAGATAACATCCTTAGCTGCAGGAGCTGTTGAAACAGGACGCACGATGTTTTCAATGTGGTTGATTGGGTATGATACACGAGTGTTTTCTGTAACGCTCTTGTCGTCAAAGTCAATTTTGCCTTCGCTGTCGAGTGTAACATTTTCTAAGAGAGCGTTACGCTTGATAGCATTGTAGATGTCTGGCTCTGAATCTTTATCAAGGTTAATAACCTTAGCATAGCAACCGCCTTCAAAGTTGAATACACCGTTGTCATCCCAGCCGTGCTCGTCATCACCGATAAGAAGACGCTTTGGATCTGTTGAAAGTGTTGTCTTACCTGTACCTGAAAGACCAAAGAAGATAGCTGTGTTTTCGCCGTTCATATCTGTGTTAGCTGAGCAGTGCATTGAAGCAATACCCTTTAATGGTAAGTAGTAGTTCATCATTGAGAACATACCCTTTTTCATTTCGCCGCCGTACCATGTGTTAATGATAACCTGCTCTTTGCTTGTGATGTTGAAAGCAACAGCTGTTTCTGAGTTAAGACCAAGCTCCTTGTAGTTTTCAACCTTAGCCTTTGAAGCGTTGTAAACAACGAAGTCAGGCTCAAAGTTTTCGAGTTCTTCAGCAGTTGGCATAATGAACATATTTGTTACAAAGTGAGCCTGCCAAGCAACCTCAACGATGAAACGGATTGACATTCTTGTGTCTTTGTTTGCACCACAGAATGCATCAACAACGAATAATCTTTTATTTGAAAGCTCTTTCTTAGCGATTTCTTTAAGATCGTTCCAAACTTCTACAGAAACGGGATGGTTATCGTTCTTGTATTCATCTGAAGTCCACCATACAGTGTCTTTAGAATTTTCATCCATAACGATATACTTATCTTTAGGTGAACGACCTGTGTAAATACCTGTCATAACATTAACAGCACCGAGTTCACTTTCCTGACCGATTTCATAGCCTTCTAAACCGGCTTTTGTTTCTTCTGCAAATAATACTTCGTAGGAAGGGTTGTGTACGATTTCAGTAGTGCCTGTAATACCGTATTTTTCTAAGTTAACTAATGCCACTTAAATTACCTCTTTCTGTCTGATTTTTCTTAAATAAATTAAGTATTTAATTTATCTCCTATATTATACATTATATTTTTACAAATGTATAGTCTAAAAGTGCTTTTTTATTAAAAATTTTTTTAAAAAATAAGATTTAGCATATTTAATTCTGCATTTTTAGTGTAAAATACCTTTCAAAATGGGTGCTTAACATTCAAATTATGCAATTTTTGAATTTTCATCTGTCATTATTGTAAAAATAAATCACATTTGCAGTCGTATAAATTCTTTAAAAATTAAAATTTAAAAAAGTCGTGAAATTTTACTGATTTTTATTTCAAAATTAACTATCAAGCTTGCAACATAATTGAGAGGAAAGGGGGCTTTAACAGAGTTACTCTTTTTGTGTTAAAACAATGTTGTTACCCAATAAATAACCCCATATACCACGCTTGCGGCGGTGCCGTATACAATAACAGGTCCTGCGATTATAAACATCTTTGCTCCAAGTCCTGTAATATAACCCTCTGCTTTAAATTCTATTGCAGGAGAGGAAACAGCATTTGCAAAGCCTGTAATCGGCACAAGCGTACCTGCTCCTGCGTGTTTTGCTATTTTGTCATAAACTCCTGTTGCGGTAAGAATAATACCTATTAATATTAAGGTTATTGAGGTTAGCGTTTTACTGTTATCTTCGCCTATTCCGAGAGCTTTGTATATATCGGTAAAACCTTGCCCGATTATGCATATTATTCCGCCTATAAGAAAGGCTTTTATGCTATTCACAAAACATTTACTTTTCGGTGAATTCTTCTTCACAATTTTATCGTATTCTTTTGGTGAAATCAAAGTGTACACTCCTTGTTTATCTGTGTTATCTGTACTTTTATTTTATCCATATATTCCTTATTTATGTTAAAAATTTCACTTTATTTTTTTGAGCTGTTGTTGTATAATGTTAAATGTATATTTATGTACTGGAGGAACGGAATTTGGAACATTATCTCGATAATAGTGCTACTACAAGAGTTTCAGATGCTGCTGCAAAAAAAGCTTTTGAGGTAATGACACAAAATTACGGAAATCCCTCATCTTTACATTATAAAGGTATGCAGGCTGAAAAAGAGCTTGAAGCGGCAAGAAAGGCTGTCGCTGTTGCTCTTGGTGCAGGCAGTGAGGAAATATTTTTTACAAGCGGCGGAACAGAGGCAAATAACCTTGCCATTTTTGGTACTGCTGAGGCTAAAAAACGCAGAGGTAAAAAGATTATCACTACTTCTGTTGAGCATAGCAGTATTATTGAGGCTGTCGCAAAGCTTGAAAATGATGGGTTTGAAATTGTTCGCATTTCACCACGCTCCAATGGTATTATTCATCAATCTGATGTTATTGCAGAGGTTGACAGCAATACTATTATGGTTTCGATTATGAGTGTGAATAACGAAACAGGTGCTGTAATGCCAATTGAAAATATTTTTTCTGCTGTAAAAAATATTAATAATGACATTATTTGTCATACAGATGCAGTTCAGGCTTTTGGTAAGCTTAAGATAAATGCAAAAAAGCTTGGTGCTGATATTATTACTGTAAGTGCTCATAAAATTCACGCGGCAAAGGGTTGCGGTGCAATTTATATAAAAAAGGGTGTTCGTATTGTTCCTCGTCAGCTTGGCGGAGAGCAAGAGAAGAAAATTCGCTCAGGTACAGAGCCATTGCCTTTGATTGCGGCAATGGGTGTTGCGTGTAAAGAGTTTGACATTGATAAAAACTTTGCAATCGTTAGTGAGCTTAACAGCTACGCAAAGGATAGATTGTTGAGTATTGAGGGCGTAGAGCTTAATTCGCCTGAAAATGCTTTACCTTATGTACTTAATATTTCGGCAGGTAAGGTGCGAAGCGAAACAATGCTTCATTTTCTTGAGGAGATGGATGTGTTTGTTTCGTCAGGCAGTGCTTGTGCCAAAGGTAAGCCGAGCCATGTGCTTTCGTCAATGGGAATTGACAGGGACAGAGCCGACAGTGCTTTAAGAATTAGCTTTTCAAAGTACAATACAAAAGAAGATGTTGATGTACTTGCCGAGGGTATTGAAAAAGGCTTGAGCTTTTTGGTTCACAGATAACTAAGAATATAATAAAATAAATTATTTGTTGATAAATGGAGATAAAATGAAAGAAATTATACTTTTAAAGGATGGCGAAATTGTTCTTAAGGGACTTAATCGCCGAACATTTGAGGATGTTTTAAAGAAAAATGTAAAAAATTCGCTTATTAGCTTAGGTCGCTTTGAGATTTCTTCTGCTCAGTCTACTATATATGTTAAGCCGCTTTCTGAGGATATTGACCTTGACGAGGCTTGCGACAGAGTTTCAAGAGTTTTTGGTATTGTAACTTATTGTCGTGCGGCTGTTTGCGAAGAAAAAACTCTTGAATCAGTTCTTGAAACTGCTCCTAAGTATCTTGAAAAAGAGCTTAGAAACGCAAAAACTTTTAAGGTTGAAGCAAAGAGAAGTGACAAGAGATTTCCATATAAATCACCTGAAATATGCAGAGAGCTTGGTGGCAAAATTCTTGAAAGCTATCCGCATTTAAAGGTTGATGTTCATAATCCGGAGGTTACTGTAACTGTTGAGATTCGTGACTTTGGTGCTTATGTTCATTCTGCTCCGCTAAAGGGAGCAGGCGGTATTCCTGTTGGTACAGGTGGTAAGGCGGCTATTCTCATAAGCGGTGGTATTGATTCACCTGTTGCCGCTTATATGATGGCTAAAAGAGGTATAAAGCTTACTGCAATACATTTTGCAAGCCCTCCTTACACAAGCAGAAGAGCCGAAGAAAAGGTAGTAAGACTTTTGCAGAAGGTTAGCAAATATGCAGGCGGTATGACTATGTATACCGTACCGTTTACAAAGCTTCAGGAGAAAATTAAAAACGAATGTCCCGAAGAATTGTTTACGATTATTATGCGTAGACTTATGATGCAAATTTCTCAGCGTGTTGCCGAGCAGAACGAATGTATGGCTCTTATTACAGGCGAAAGCTTGGGTCAGGTAGCAAGCCAGACTATAGGAGCGTTGGGTTGTACTGACGAAGCAACAGATATGCTTGTTTTCAGACCGCTTATTGGTATGGACAAGCAGGAAATTATTGATATTTCGTATAAGATTAATACTTTTGATATTTCTATTGAGCCTTATGAGGATTGTTGTACTGTGTTTACTCCAAAGCACCCTCGTACAAGACCTATACTTAAATATGTTAAAGAGGCTCAGGATAAGGCTGACTTTGATGCACTTGTTGAGGAAGCTTTAGAAAACTTAAAGGTAACATATATAAGACCTGATGAAGATTAATTTTTCAGGCTTATTATTATTGAGGTATACAACCCCGATTACAGATTATTGGGTGATTTCTGAACACGAAAGGGTGATACTGCGTGGATATTGAAATACTGTCTGTAAAAAATAAAGATGATTATTATGAGCTTAGTCAACGCAGAGAAGAAATAAGATGCAAAATTTCCAATAACGGCTTTTTGCTTACTTCTTTTGATTCTGTAGACTTAAAACCAAAAAGCTTATTAAAGGCTTTAAATGATTCGGCATCAAGTGCAGAAAAACCGGAAATAGTTATCATTGCCAATGCTCTTTCTTCTCATGATTCCAAATCATTCAAAAAGCATTTTCCTGAGGTGGTGGCTTTAGCACAAAAGGATGTGAATGGGCCTGCACCTAAAAAATATTGGAAACGACGCACTGCGGCTTTGAAAAAAGCCAAAAAGCAGGGTGTACCAAGAGAAAAAATTACCGAAATAGTTGATTCTTTCAGAGTTTATCGCAAAAAATCTAAGATTTTCTGTCTTGGCGATTTAGGTAACGGCTATAAAGGCTACTGTTTTATGTTCAAAGGTATGAAAGTAGCAGTGCTTCCTCAAGCTGTGCTTACGGGTGTGGATATCAGAGAACTGATTATGACTGCGGCTAAGAAAACCGTTGAGATTTTTGAAAAATCAGCTAAGGAATACCCAAGCGGTTTTTCTGTATATGAATATGTTCCTGAAAAAACAGATTTTGTGCATACCTATATTCCTGTTAAGGGTGACAGCGGCAGAGAGATTTTCCGTAAAAGTGTTGTAATGATTTCGTTTATGGTGTTTTTAGCGGCACTTTCGCTGTTGCTTTATAATACGGTATTTTTGAGTGTTAAAAATGACCAGCTTAATGGTGAAATCCAAAAAATTTATCATCAGAGCGAGGAAGAAACGCCTGATGGCAAAAAGAAAGATAACAAAACAAAAGAAATTAAGTGGGATAAGCTCAAAGAGGTAAACAAAGAAATTGTAGGTTGGATTGAGCTTGATAATACAAAAATTGACTATCCTGTTTTGTGGCATAAGTCCGATAGCAGAGAGGGACAGTATTATCTTAATCGAAACTACAAGGGCTATTGGGATTCCTACGGAAGTGTATTTGTTGACTATCGTTGTAAAAAAGGTACACAAAGTCAGAATGTAGTTTTACACGCACATCATATCAATGATGGTTCAATGTTTGGCGGATTGATGAAATACGCAGGAGGCACTTCGGGTAATCTTGATTTCTATAAAAAATCGCCTACAATTATTTTTAATACACCTGACGGTAACGGAACATATAAAGTTATTTCTGTTTTTAAAACAAATACATTGTCAAGTCATGGTGAATTTTTTAACTATATGATTGGCGATTTCCAAAACGAAAAAGACTTTATGAATTATGTTTATAATGTCAGAGTTCGTTCGTTGTTTAACTGTCCTGTTGATGTAAACGAGGACGATAAGCTTCTTACACTTTCAACCTGTTCATATGAATTTCCTAATTTCAGAACAATTGTTGTTGCAAGAAAAGTAAGAGATGGCGAGTCTGTTAAGGTTAATACATCAAAAGCAAGCCTTAGTAAAAATCCTGTTTGGCCTGAGGTTTACTACAGCAGATATGGTGGTACACGCCCGACTGTAACTGATTTCTGTAAGGCGTATGAAAAGGGTCAGATTGAATGGTATAATGGCGATTACGACTTTAAGGACCAAAAGATTGTTAAACCTGAGACTGATGATAAAAAGGATAAAGATAAAAACAAGGATAAAGATAAGGACAAAGACAAGGATAAAGACAAGGATAAGGACAAGGATAAAGAAACTCAACCGTCAACCGAGCCGACAACAAAGCCAAAGGTTTATTATAAAGTAACCTTTATAAATTATGATGGCAGCGTTATCAGCGAGCAAAAGGTTGAGGCAGGTAAGTCTGCACAGGCTCCCGAAAATCCTGTAAAGCCGGGTAATGACAGATATGAATATGTGTTTGCAGGCTGGGGTCTTGATTTTAATGAGGTTAAGTGTAATATGACAATAGCACCTAAGTTTGAGCAGGTTGAAAAGGTAGTTGAAACAACAACAATACCGGAAACCGAACCTCAAACAGAACCAACACAAGAGGAGGTTACAGTGCAGTGAATTGCGAGTTGATTTTTTATACCGCACGCAAAACATCGTTTTGTGAAAGATCACTGCAAAAAAGCTTTTCGGAGCTTGACCTTACTTTGAAAAATGTATTTTTTGCTCACGGAAGTATGCAACTTGGTGAGCTGCTTAATGAAGCTTTTCAAAGAACCGATATTGTTTTTATTATCGGCAATCTGGGGTTATATGATGATAGAAGCGTGGAAGCTGTTTTGTCAAGGGCTATGAGTAGCGTAGCTCTTGACGAATACAGAAAAGTAAAGAATGACCTTGGCGATGACGGATATGTTTTCAGGCTTGAAAATCAATTGTTGATAGTTTTGCCTGACGAGCCGCAACAGATTGAGGTTATTATGCAGGGTCCGCTTGGCGGATATGTTAAAAAAAGAAATATAGCGAGGGTATGATTTGATGAGAACAGAGACTTTTGAAAAATACGAATCTTCGGTGCGTTCATATTGCAGACATTTTCCTAAGGTGTTTACTGATGCCAAGGGTGCATTTATGTTTGATGAAGACGGCAACAAATATATAGACTTTTTCTGTGGTGCAGGTGCTGTAAACTACGGTCATAATAATGATTATATCAAGAGTAAGATGGTTGATTATCTTATGACAGACGGCATTATCCATGCACTTGATATGTACACAGTACCAAAGAGAGAGTTTATTGATACTCTTCAGCAAAAGATTATAGAGCCTCGTGGATACAAATACAGAATTCAGTTTACAGGCCCTACAGGTACAAATGCAATCGAAGCGGCACTTAAACTTGCTCGTAAGACTAAAAACAGAAGAAACATCTTCTCATTTATGGGTTGTTTTCACGGTATGACTCTTGGTGCATTATCACTTACATCAGAAATGTATGCTCGAAAAGGTTCAGGTGCTACTTTTGTTGATTGTACTCATATTCCGTCACCATATATGTTTGAGGGACTTGATGTAATTAAATATATGCAGACTCTTATTGATGACGACCATTCTGGTGTAGAAAAACCAGCGGCTGTTGTAATGGAAACTGTTCAGGCTGAGGGCGGTATAAGAGTATTTGATGATGAGTTTTTAAGAGCAGTAAGAGAGTTCTGTACAAAGAACGATATTCTTATGATTGTTGACGATGTTCAGGTTGGCTGTTGTCGTAGCGGCTCATTCTTCTCATTTGAGCGTGCAGGAATTGCCCCTGATATTGTAGTAATGTCAAAATCTATCGGTGGTCTTGGTATGCCACTTGCAATTGTTCTTCATACAGAGGAGCTTGACAACTGGAAGCCGGGCGAGCATAATGGCACATTCCGTGGTAATCAGCTTTCATTTGTTGCAGGTAAAGCAGGACTTGAATATATGCTTGAAAATAATATAGAAGCTGAAACAAAACGCAAGGGCGAGATTGTAAAGAAATTTATTACAAATGAAATTCTTCCGCTTGATTCAAGACTTCAGATGCGTGGTATAGGTCTTATTTGGGGTATTGATTTTTCTGCTATCAATCCTGAGCTTTCAGAGGTAGTTATCGAAAACAGCTTTGAAAAGAACCTTATTTGTGAATGTGCAGGCAGAGATGGTTCAGTTGTTAAAATTATGCCTCCACTTGTAATTGAAGACGATGTACTTTTAGAGGGTCTTTCAATTCTCAAAAATTCAATTGAAAAGGCATTAGCAGAATAAGTTGTTTTAATGTTTTTCTGATTTAATAATAAAACGCAGACTATTTTATTAAGTAGTCTGCGTTTTTTGATATGAAATTTTTGGAATAAATTTAACGATTTTTTATATTTAAAAGATGTGCAACGGAGGGGATATTTGCACCCTGTCCGCATGAGGTTGGACTCATAAGAGCACCTGTTGCCATAAAAAGTATGTTATTAAGTTTTTTATCTTGCATACTTTTTAATATTTGAGAGCAAAAAACCGAACCGGCACAACCACAGCCTGAACCTCCGGCATGAACATCTTGCTTGTTTCGGTCAAAAATCATAAGCCCACAGTCATTATGACGGCTCTTTATATTTATGTCCTCTTTTTCAAGCAACTCATATAAAAGCTTGCTCCCTACATACCCTAAATCGCCTGTAAGAATAAGTTCATAGTCATCAGGTGTAGTTGAGGTGTCATTAAAATAATTTATCAAGGTACTTGCGGCGGCAGGTGCCATTGCAGCTCCCATATTATTGGCATCTGTTACACCTAAATCAACAATTTTTCCGACTGTTGCCCTTGCGACACTCGGACCTTTTTTTGCATTTTTTACTATGCAACTGCCAGAGCCTGTAACTGTCCATTGAGATGTCGGAGTTCGTACACCGCCATATTCAAGAGGAAACCTATATTGTCTTTCGGCTGAACAAAAATGCGAGGAAGTAACGCAAGCGGCAATCTCAGCCGCACCGCTTTCTACAAAAACAGAAGCCATAATCAAGCTTTGTGCCATGGTAGAGCAAGCTCCGTACTGACCTAAATATGGAATATTAAAAGCTTTAAGTCCAAAGCTTGAGCCGATGCATTGATTTAATAAATCACCGGCAAAAATATAATCAACTTCTTCTGCTTTTATATTTGCTTTATCAAGAGCCAAAGTAACAGCCTCAGCCTGAAACTGGCTCTCTGCCTGCTCATAGGTATTTTTGCCATCGTAACTGTCATATATAATTTTATCAAAGCCTTTTCCAAGTGGTCCTTCGGATTCAAGCTTGCCTGCAACTGAGGCAAATCCGATAATTGAGGGCATCTCTTCAAAGCCTATTGTGTGACCTCCGATTCGTCTTATCATAAAAAAACTCCCTTCATCAGTATTTTTTGAAGGGAGTTTGTATTTATTCATATTAATTTTTAGTGAATATTAAAAAGAAAAAACTAAATCAACTCAATTTGCTTCTAATATTCCTAAATCTAAAAGCGAAATACATAGTAAGCTTAATATTCTGTACATTTTATTGTTAGTGAAATTTTTTTCTTCAAAATTAAAAATATCCATATTACAACTACTAAAGTTATCTAAATCATAGTTATCAATATTCATTAGATTAAATGATTTAAATAATTCAAAAACAGCTACCATAAGAGTATTTTCATTTATGTTATCGGGGAAATATTTCAATTTGTTAAGATATTGCTTTAAATCCTTTCCTGTATTTATTTCTTCATCAAAACAATTATTTTGGAAATTACTCATTGTAAAAGCTTCAATTGAAGGATAACTTAATAATAACATTCCTTGTCGAAGAAAGTTATCGTTTTCTCTTGAGTTTCCTAATGATGATATTAATTCTTTGATAAAAGAAACATCATTATTTGAGTGATTATCTCTATCGAATATGTAGTATATAGCAGAGTTATCCACATCAAAGTCATATTCTTCAATAAGAATGCTAAAAAGATTATTTAGATATTCGTTATCTTTTTGAATAAATCGAATATTACTTTCTTCGGAGTTTACAACGAAAACACGAGAGTTAGAGTTAGCAGAACAAGTATATTTGTGGTAGGGTTTATTTCTTTTTATTATTTCTACATTGTATCCCAATATTTTTGTGAAAAGTTTATGAAGTATATACGGTTCAGTTTTTTCTCCTTCTACTATGTATAAAACTTTTCCTATAGATTTGTTTTTGTTAAGGGTTATATTCATATTTCGGTACCCCGTTGAAAACTCCACTCAAGTACATTTTTTCTATATTTTGGGCTTCTCGTGGTTTTTCGCTTGAAAATCTCTTTATTAAGCTGCCATTTTTATTAAAATCAATTGAGTATATTTGGTCTGGTCTTAATAATCTATTTGAAAGAAGATTTGTAGAATGTGATACAAACAGAACTTGCGAATGGTTTGATTTTTGCATAAAATATCGGATTAAAAGTTCTTCTAAATCATTGTGAAATCCACTTGAAAATTCATCGAGCAATAACATACTATTATTTTTTATACAATAAAAGAATGCGGGTAATATTTGTAACAGGGTTTGGTTTCCTAATGATTCAAGTGGGAAAGGTATAGGTTCATTGATACCTTTCCTTTTGAAAAATATCATTTTTTCCACTGATTCGATAGAAATTGTATTCCCTTTTGAAATATTAGAGTATTCTATATTTTGTTCAAAATTATATTCATTAAAGAATTGATTTATTTCATTTGTTCCGTTTTCATTCAGATATGTTTTAAGATTTAAATCAATATCTTTATATGTAGAAATATTTCTAGAGTACAAATCAATATATATAGAATTCTTTAAAAATTCATACCACTTCTGTAAAACAAGATTTCCTCTGAATTTTGTATTAAAGTATACTTCTCTCAAAAATAATGTGCTTTTGGGAACATTTGAATGGGTTGTTTCTTCGTTTATGTTTACCTTAGAAAAGGAGCCATTTCGTTCAAATAAAAGAACATCATCAACTAATAGCTTTTCTTGTATGTATTCATCAATAGTTTGATAGGTGATTTCGTATTGAATATCAGTATTATCAATTAAAAAGGTGTATTTTAATTTTGTTACAGGGTTCTGCGAAAAAAGACAATGGTATGATGTAAAGTTTATATCATTCTTACCTAATAAAGACTCTAATAAAAACTTAATAGCCAAAATAGAATTTGATTTTCCTGAAGCATTCGCACCTACAAACATTAATCCTTTTAAAATATTGTTGCAAATATGTGTATCAGAGAGCATTTTGTAATTAGTTTTATTTAAATCAAAGAATGTGGTATCTTTAAAAGATTTAAAGTTTGTTAGTTCAAATGATTTAAGCATTACTAATCCTCCTTATTATATAATAATATTAGTATAGCATAAATAATGTAATTATGCAATAATATTACCTGCATAGAAAGTATTAGTGTAAAAAAATTGCAGTATAATATTGAAAATAGTCAGTTTTTATGATAAGATTTTTTAATGATAATTAAACTTTAATAAATAAGCAAATTCTCAAAAAACTCCCTTCATCAGTATTTTTTGAAGGGAGTTTGTATTTATTCATATTAAATTGAAATTATAGCTTGCACAAACTGCTTTGGTTTTTCTGTGTGTATTCCGTGACCGCAATTAAATTTCTCAATATTCATATTTTTAATCAAGGAATTGACTTTCTGCAAGTCATCATCGGATAAAGCACCCTGCAACAATCCATCTTCGCCAATGGTTGTATTTGCTTTCATAAATAGAGTTTTGCATTTGATTTTAGAGAGCAGTTTATTATAATCTACATTATTGTTAAATGAATCGTTGTAAAAAGCTTCTCCAAAAAGAGGATCGTAATATTGCAATCCGTTAAAAGCTTCCAAAAATTTTTTAGGCCAAAACAGTACCTTTAAATTTTTATCCGGATGTTTGATTCGATATTTCAATGCAAAATCGCAAAGCTTTTCTCTGATATTTTCTCTTGAGTTATCAGGAAAGAAATTCCAGCAATACTGATTTTTAAAGTAGTAATAGACAAAATCCTTTTCTTCATTCTGTGAGAGAAAATTATGGCAAACGGTCGATAAATCCTTGTAATTGTATGTATTGTATCGTCTTTCGCCCCAACTTGAAAATAGAGGTGGGTCTTCTAATATCAATTTATTGCATTTATCACAATTTGCGGCTATATATGCCGCAATCAGTCCGCCTGAGGAATGACCAAGTACAGTTACATTATCGCAAATAACATTTTCAATAAAATCAATTATATCGTTTCCGATACTTACAAGATTATATTTTTCGGGATTATGAGAACTCATTCCGTGACCATAATAATCTACCAAATACACTTGATAATGTTTTGAAAGCTTTGCAATAACATTACTGTAGCTTAAAGAGGAAGTTCCTTGTGCGTGAAGCAACAACAATTTTTCTTTTGCTGTTCCGTAGTGATAATAGTTCAAAATACTGTTATCATCAATTTTGTATTGTGCGTTAGAAAGATTCATATTGTATATACCTTTTCAATTTGTGTTTTATACATTATTTAATGTTTTTGTTGTAAAAATCAAGGAACTGCTCAAATAACTCAGTATTGAGCATATTGCTCCATTTTTTGCGGTCGAGGTTTTCGTTAATGTAGTTTTCTTTGTCTTTAATAAAACGCTCTTGATTTTCTGCAAGATTATAGTCATAGTCAAGTGTTTTAATCCAGTTGTCAAATTCAGCGTTGAATTCATTTATATATGTTTTGTCGTAATATACATAGCTGTGACCATCGTTTTGAAGCGGTACAAATGTAAATCTTGAATTATCCTTGTATTTTTCAAAGAAAATATCATAACCATATTCAACAGGTACTTTAGTATCATCTTCACTATGTACTATCATAACGGAGGCTTTTGAATTTTCAAAGGCTTGGGTTGCGGTGTTAGAGCTATACTCGCCGAATTTGATGAAATCGTGGAGTTTTACAAACGGCATTAAAGCATATACGGCATCGCCTGCGATATTTTTACCCTCGGCTTCAAACATACCGGATGAGCAGTCAAAGCCTGCACAAGAAATAACTGCTTTTACATCAGGGTGATACTTTAGTGCGTTGCAAACACTATAACCGCCCCAACTATGACCGAATAATACGATAGGAAGCTTGCCGTAATCGTCTGTTTGTTTTACAAAGGATATTGCGTGTTCAAGGTCGATTACGCCCTGTGGCAAACCGCCGACTGCATCGCCCTCGCTCTCGTCGTTGCCTGTTGCATCATAAGCAAAAACATAGTATCCGTTTTGTGCAAAATAGTTTGCAACATCCATATATCTGTTGTGACCGCCGGAACCAAAGCCGTGAGCAAGAACAACAACGCCCTTTTCGCTTTCGTCACTGCTATACATATAACCGGTAAGCATTTGACCTTTATCGGATTTAAATTTATGCTGAGTACGCTCTAAACCCTCAAAATCGTCAACGCTATACATATATGGTTTATATGTTTCAAAACGATTGTTAAAATTATCGTTGTAAATTGAAACTGACACAGCCCACATACTACCGATGATTGCACCAATTATAAAAAATACAACTGCAATTATTATCTTTTTCTTTGTAGACATTTTGCTTTTCATTATTTTTCCCCTTTTGTAATAATACTGTCTGCACAAAATGAGTGCAAGGCATTTGCAAAAAAGCCGTCACGGTGCTTATTTGCAAATATGATAACCCATTAAGTGATTATATCACTAATAGCATTATTTAACATATTATACACCATAAGCACAGCAACGGCAATACCAAAGAAAAAATTAAATTGCTTGTTATTGTATCTGTTTTTGATTAAGATTAATCACCAAAGGAAATTCCCATCTTTTTAGCTGTCTGCACAATTTCGCAATCCTTTGGTACTGATTTAAGCTTGCCTGCAATTTCTTTTAGCGGTACAGCTACAATCTTATTATTTACAATTGCTACCATATTGCCGTAGTTTTTGTCGATAATAAGCTCAGCCGCCTTTACACCAAGACGAGTTGAAAGCACTCTGTCGTAGGCATCGGGACTTCCGCCACGCTGAAAATGTCCAGGTACGGTAACTCTTGTTTCCTGACCTGTAGCTTCTTCAATTTCTTTAGCAATTTTATATGAGATTGAAGGGTATGCAAGCTCTGCCATTGCAGCCTTTCTTTGCTTTTTAGGCATTGCGGCAAGCTCTTTTGATATTGCACCCTCGGCAACTGCAAGAATAGAAAAGTTTTTGCCTTTTGCAGTTCTTGCCTTAACTGTTTTTATTACTGAATTAATGTCGTACGGAATTTCAGGAATAAGGATAATATCCGCACCGCCTGCAATTCCTGCATAAAGTGTCAGCCAGCCAACCTTATGTCCCATAACTTCAACTATAAATACTCTGCCATGAGAGGTTGCTGTGCTGTGAATACAGTCGATAACATTTGTTGCAATGTCAACTGCACTCTGAAAACCAAAAGTTTTATCTGTTCCCCAAAGGTCGTTGTCAATTGTTTTGGGAAGAGAAACTACATTAAGCCCCTCTTCGCTTAAAAGATTGGCAGTTTTTTGTGTGCCGTTACCACCAAGAACTACAAGACAGTCAAGATCAAGCTTTTTGTAATTCTTTTTCATCTCGGCAACCTTATCTACGCTGTTCTCATCAATAACACGCATAAGCTTGAACGGCTGGCGAGATGTACCTAAAATTGTTCCGCCCATTGTAAGAATACCAGAAAAATTTTCGGGCTTCATCTTTTTATATTCGCCATAAATAAGACCACGATAGCCGTCAATTATTCCTATAATTTCAACTCCGTCATCGCCATAAAAATTATATAGTGATTTTGCAACTGCTCTGATTGTGGCATTAAGTCCCTGACAGTCGCCACCGCTTGTAAGAATACCTACCTTTTTCATTTGTTTTCCTCCTTTTGGGTAATGGGAACAATGGGTGTTCCGACTTTATTTACATTGATTAATTTTTTTGCTTCCTTTTGTGTTTTTACTGCAAGCTTTGCAAAATATTTCTGGCAGTTAAGCCTTTTTTTGCCTCTCTTGTCAACAGATACATAGGTAGTATCTGAAAGCTGTATTCGGGCATTAACTGTATCCTTAAACATTACCGAAAGAATATCATTAACTCTTGCCCTTATATTTTCATCTTCAACAGGGAACACAAGCTCAACTCTTTTGTCAAGATTTCTCTGCATCCAATCTGCACTGCCCATATAATACAGCGGATTTCCGCAGTTTTCAAATTTGAAAATTCGGCTATGCTCAAGTAACTGACCTACAACTGAAATAACGGTAATATTTTCGCTGTATCCCTTTACATTTGGAACAAGACAGCAAATACCTCTGACGATAAGATTTACTTTAACACCTGCGTTTGATGCATCATATAAAAGACTGATAATTGCAGGGTCAACAAGAGAATTAACCTTTGCAGTTATCGAAGCGTTAAGTCCCTGCTTTGCGTTTTCGATTTCTTTAATTATCATTTCTTCAAAAAATGTTCTCATTCCATTTGGTGCAACAATAAATTTGTTATATTCGGGAGGTAATGAATAGCCGGTAAGAACATTAAACAATGACGATGCATCTGTGCCGTATTCTTCTCGACAGGTAAACAAGCCCATATCTGTATAGAATCGTGCCGTGCTGTCATTATAGTTGCCGGTACCCATATGAAGATAGCGTCTGATACCGTCCTCGTCTTTTCTTACTACAAGGCAAATTTTGCAATGAGTTTTAAGACCTGTAAGTCCATAGATAACATGACAACCTGCTTTTTCAAGCTTATTAGCCCATTGAATATTATTTTCCTCGTCAAATCTTGCTTTTAGCTCAACAAGAACTGTTACTTGTTTGCCGTTTTCGGCGGCTTTTATAAGTGCGGCTACAATAGGTGAATTGCCGCTGACACGGTAAAGTGTCTGTTTAATGGCAAGTACATTTGGGTCAACAGCGGCTTTTTTAACAAATTTTACAACAACATCAAAACTTTCATACGGGTGATGAACAAGCCTGTCGTTTTCTCTTATTGCTTTAAAAATATCATCGCAGTCATAAAATTCAGCCGGAGGGTTTACAGGTACAATAGGTTCAAAGCATAATTTTTCACAACCCTTAATCCTTGCAAATTTTGAAAGGAAGGTAAGGTCTAAAGGTCCTTTTTGTACATAAATTTCATCTTCGGTTACTTCAAGTGCATCAACAAGAAATTCTCTGATTTCTTTGTTGCACTTTTTACAAAATTCAAGCCTGACAGGATTGCCACGCTTACGCTTGCGAATGGACTTTTTGATTTCTTCCATTAAATCGTCGGCATCTTCATCAATATCCAAGTCTGAATCTCGGGTAATTCTGAATGAATCATATTGCATTATTTTGTACAGCTCAAAAAGTTCGCCTAGATGCTTTGCTATTATCTTCTCTAAAAGAATAAATCTTCTGCCGTTTTTTGAAGGTAACTCCAAAAATCTCGGCAAAATAGACGGAACCTGAACAACTGCAAAAAATTCCTTGTTTTCGGAATTTGTAAGTCTTACGGCAATGTTAAGGCTTTTATTTGCGAGTAAAGGGAATGGGCGACTTGTATCAACAGCCATTGGAGTAAGAACAGGGAAAACTACTTTTGAAAAATAATTATCGGCAAAGTCTTTTTGCTCCTCGTTAAGCTCATTATATTCAACAAACTCAATTTCCTGCAATCTCAGAGCCGGGATAATTGAACGGTTATAGCAATTATATTGATGTTTTGCAAATTCGTGGATTTTTTCAGATAGAGCTACCATAACCTCTTTTGGAGTTAATCCTGAGGCATCAGCTGTTTTTACATTATGATGAATTTGGTCCATAACACCGGCAACACGCACCATAAAAAATTCATCAAGGTTTGATGCTGTAATAGCTAGAAAATTACAGCGTTCCATAATAGGGTTATCCTTTTTAAAAGCTTCTTCAAGAACCCTTGTATTAAAGTCAACCCAGCTAAGCTCACGGTTATTATAAGGCATTTTTTGCCATTTAGCTGTCTGTTTTGTTTTTTCAGCCTTCTTTTTATTATCTGTAGGCATATAAATCTCACCACTTTTATATTGAATTTATATTATTTGTATATTATTTTAATTATATAACTTATCGCTCAATATTTCAACATATATTAATAAATATTTATATTTATTTTACAAATAGAATGATATGTATAATTATGTAAAAAAATTACTTGCTATATTGATTATTTATTGAATGTAAAAAATGTATATGATATAATGATATAAAAATTTAGGGGGGTTAATGCGACAAGCAAACTATATGAAAAATATGGCGTTGGTGCTATGGCGTTGTTATTATGCTTTACAATACTCGTTTTTGGCGTTTTTCCGAATATGTTTAAGTTAATTGATCAATATAGTTCGGGCGATTATATTATCGACAACTGCTCGTATTGAAAATATTAAAACCGAGAGAGTCAGAAGATATTACAGAACTGAAGTGTATGTCCGTTTTAATGCAAACGGAAAAAATATTTATGCAAAACTCGATACACATGTAGAGGGAATGAGAGAGGGTGACGAGGTTGAGATTTTGTATAATAAAACTCAACCACAAGAGGTTACATTAAAATTTAACAGGATTATGCAATTGGTGCTGTTTTCGTTTGTTAGTTTATTTTTTGGATTAATAGGAATTTACTTAATAAAGAAGCGAGTGAATCAAACGAAATTTGAGCAGACAACTCGTTATAAAATGTATTAACAAATCACGAACAAACAGAGCAAGATAGTATTAATAACAGTATGATGTTATCTAAATTTAGGAGGTGAATTATGGCAGAGAAAATTTTCAAAAAGTATGGTATAGGTGTTATATTTCTGATATTTAGTTTAGTTATAATTATTTTTGGTGTTATTCCAAGTGCATACAGTTTTATAGAACAAGAATTTTCAGGTGATTATGTATTAACTGTAGCTACAATTGATGATATTCAATATGGAAGTAGTAAAAAAGTTTATGTTTGTTATGAGGCAAATGGTGTTGATGTTCGTGCACGAATTGATACTTATCACTCGGAAATGGATGAGGGTGATAAAATTGATGTTTTGTATAACAAAAACCAACCTGAAAAAGTTTCATTAAAGCACGGCAGCTTTATTACATTAATTGCGTCTGTATTATTAGGTTTAGCAATGATAGTATGTGGTTTTCTTTTAATAAAAAGGTATTATAGTATTAATAACAATATCAGCAACAATAAAAGCAATGTGTTATTGTAAAATAACAGTTGCAACTGTCAGTTGACAAATTGACAGTTGATAATTGATTGTAAGCAACCATAATAAATGCTATATTTATTACCACAGGAACGGCAAAAGCCTTTCCTAAAATAAAAATATGGGGTGAGTAGAATATGATTATGGCAGATAAAATAATCATACTAAGAAAAAAGAATGGTTGGTCACAGGAAGAGCTTGCTGAAAAAATGGGAGTATCAAGACAGTCTGTTTCAAAATGGGAAGGAGCACAATCAGTTCCAGATTTAAAAAAGATACTACAATTAGCTGAGCTGTTTGGCGTTACAACAGACTATTTGCTTAAAGACAGTATTGAAAATGAAGAATATACTCAGGATGATATTGCTGATAATAATATAAGAAAAGTTTCGCTTGCTCAGGCTAATGAATTTCTTGAACAGAGAAAAAAAGCGGCAAAGCGAATTGCATTGGCTACCTTTATGTGCATAATTTCACCAATTGCTCTTATATTATTTGGTGCTGTGTCGGAAAGCGGTATAATAAATATATCGGAAGTTTTTGCTACCGTTATCGGACTTTTAGTTTTGTTTATTTTTGCAGCGTTTGCTGTTGTACTATTTGTTTATACCGGAATGAAAAACTCTCCTTACGAATTTTTGGAAAAGGAAATTATAGAAACCGAATACGGTGTTTCAGGTATGGTTAAGGAAAAGCAAAAGCAATATCATAATACATATATTAAGTCAAATATTCTGGGAACCGTTATTTGTATTTTATCTCCTGTACCTTTAATTTTAGGTGCATTTATGGATAATAGCGTAATCCTTGCTTGTATGCTTTCGCTTACAATGGTACTTGCCGGTATCGGGGCTACATTCTTTATTTCTGCGGGAGTTCGCTGGGAGAGTATGCAAAAGCTTTTGCAAGAGGGCGAATATTCTAGAAACGAAAAAACAGGCTATAATATAAAAAATGCAATTGACACAGTTTATTGGTTGTTGGCAGTTGCTGTTTATCTTCTATGGAGCTTTATTACAAATGACTGGGGATTAACTTGGATTGTATGGCCGATTGCAGGTGTTTTGTATGGTGCGGTAAGTGCTGTTTGCGATTTGTTTATAAAATCAAAGTAGTTTTAGCTGTAACTTGATTTTAATTTTAACATATAATAATACTGTTATTGATTTTTGGATGGTGTTATTTATGGTTTATAATCGTATGGGGCACACAACGAATATGAGCGTTATGTCTGTATTGTATAATCGACCTCACGCAGTTGCTGTTATAAAAGGCAGTGACGCTTATTCTCGGATTGATGGTGTTGTAAGATTTTATCAGACGGTTTATGGGGTAATAGTTTCGGCTGAAATTTCGGGGCTTCCTTTACCTAACGAGGAGTGTAGTGACCCTGTTTTTGGCTTCCATATTCACGAGGGAATGAGTTGCACAGGTAATGAAACTGACCCGTTTGCTGATACTATGCAACATTATAATCCTGACGGATGCCCTCATCCGCATCATTCAGGCGATTTGCCTCCACTGCTTGGTAATAATGGGTATGCTTTACAGATTTTACTTACCGACCGATTTTCAATTAATGAAATAATCGGCAAAACTGTTATAATACATTCAAAGCCCGATGATTTTACAACACAGCCATCGGGAAACTCAGGCGAAAAAATAGCCTGCGGTGTTATTAAAATTTTATAAATAAAACAAAACCTTTCGGAATACACATTGTGTGCAAATCCGAAAGGTTCTGTTTTTATAGGGGATTCTTTATGTTAATAGGGATTACTCTATACTTTCAAGGTTTTTAATACCCTTGCTCATACATAGCCTGTACGCAACAATTGTCAAAACAATCATCACAAGAACAAGTCCGATTATAATTACAATTGGTGGTGCATTAAAATGTAGAATTAACAGCGAAATAGCACAAATTGCAATCATTACAGCCATAGCTACTGCGGTATTAATAAATACATTATAATTACCACGCAAAGCATTAATTTCGTCATCCCAAATAAGCTTAGGATTGATTGAGTCCATATAAATACCCAAATAGGAGATAAATACAACGCAAAGAAGCGAAAGCACGGTATGCACTATTGGCATTACAATCATAACCAATGAGTTGAAAGGAGCGTTAAAAAACATACAATAAACATAAAATGCAATTATATAAAGCACCATTCCGATACCGCTTATTAAAATACTTGCCGCCGCTTTTACATTTAGCTGAAGCTTTAACTCAACCGGTATATATCGCATAAACTCAAAATGCTTGCCTTCTCGTGTTATTGCGGCAGAAGCTATACTGTTTATAGCGGTAACAAGTACCGAAACCGCTATAATTATAAGGGTTACATATACAATAGAATTACTGTCGCCTGCAAGGTATGGTGTAAGTACTGCAGAAAGGAAGTTTGTTTGACCTTGTAAAATAACAATTACTGCAAGGAATACAGGCCATAGCAGATTAACTGCAATACAATCCATAAAAAACGGAGGGGTTTTGAACAAAACGATAAATTCTTTTTTTAGGTAAGATTTAAAAATACTTTTTTGTTCAGATGCAAGTATTGCTTTTTCTGCAAGGTCTTTACTTGGTTTGTTTTTAGAGGTGTTTACATCTGATACACCCTTAAGGTACATTTTTGATGCAAGGAACAAGAAAATAACTACAAATACAGCATTTGCAAGGATGTAAAGCAAAAGCCAAAGAGGAGAATTTTCACAAATAGCACGCATCATCAGTGGAATTTGTGGAAAAACAATGTTCATAGCATTAAGAAAAGTGTTTTCGCCACTTGCCAATGAAGTTGAAATCATATCTGCATTAAGTCCACTGACACAGATTAGAGCAATTAATGCTCCAACTATTAAAACAGCAGTTCCAATTCCTGTAACTTTGTTTAAAAAATCACGATTTTTTACCGAATGAGTGAAATACATAAGTATAAGGCATACTATTCCGCACATAGCAAGCGGAATAACAGGCATAGTAATAATTCCGATAATGGAGGTAATTATACCAAACAGGGAATATTTTGCCGCTGACATATATCCAATACATACGCCAACTATAAGGATAAATTCCATTATGTTTTCGCTTAAAAGCGAATATGAAAACTTTGCGGCAATTATTTCGTGTGGTTTAAGGGGAAGAGGGAGAAGATTTTCAATATCGTTTGAAAAGTAAAATATGTTTATAATTACATTAAATCCAAATACTACAGAAAGAATTGAAATTATATGTAAAACGATTTCTGCACCCTGAGTACTGCCGCCACTGAATTGCACTCCAAGTGTAAGTGCATATGTAATTATTCCCACTAAGGCTCCGGCAGGAAGCATAATTAAAAGCAAAATTGCAGTTCCCATTATGCTGTAAAACTTTTTTGAGCGTTTTTTCTCTGTTGGCGTAATCTCTGTGGTTTGTATAAAGATTTTTAGAAGATTTAAATAATTACTCATTTTCAGTCAGCTCCAAAAAGATTTCTTCAAGTGTTTTACCCTTATGTGCCTCAATGAGATTTTCAAGAGTGCCGTCATACAGAGCCTTGCCTTTTTTAATAATAATTACTCTGTCGCAGAGCTTTTCGGCAACTTCAAGAACATGAGTGGAGAAAAATACGCAGTTGCCGTTGTCGGCATGCTCACGCATCATCTTTTTTAGTTCATAAGCACTTTTAGGGTCAAGACCTATTAAAGGTTCGTCCAAAATCCATACATCAGGATTATGAACGAGTGCAGCGGCTACCATTATTTTTTGTCGCATACCGTGTGAGTACGAAAGCATAGGAGAATCAAGGCTTTTTGTAAGGCCAAAGCGGTCGCATACCGCAGTAAAACGCTCACGCCTAACATCGGTAGGTACTCTGTAAATATCAGCTATAAAATTCAAAAATTCAATTCCCTTTAATCTTAAAAACATATCAGGATTGTCTGCAATATATCCAAGACTTTTTTTTGCTTTTAACGGTTCTTTTTGAATGTCATAATTATTTACTGAAATTTCACCTTTGTCAGCAGTAAGTATGCCTGTAAGCATTTTTATTGTTGTTGTTTTACCTGAGCCGTTAGGACCGATAAAACCTACTATTTCACCTTTGTTTACTTTAAAGGATAGGTTATTAACTGCAGTAACGGTGTCGTTAAATACCTTTGTAACATTGTTGAATTTTATCATAATATCGACCTCCGTGTATTATTATTACAATTAAATTATAAAACAATATTTATAAAAATACAATAGATTTAAAATATTGTTTTTAAATTTTGTATAAAATACTAAATTCGTTGCATTTAAGGTTTTTATAGACAAAATAACAGTATGATTTTTGGCTGATATTTATATTGTAATTAAAATTTGTATTCTGTATAATTTTTACATTGTGTGCTTTAGAGTATTAATAGAGTAAAATTGGAGGTTTTTATGAGAACGAAAAAATCAATCAAAAAAGCGGTGTCGCTGTTGCTGACAGTGGCAATGATACTGTCGTTGTTAGCATCATCTGTTTGCGTTGCTGATGCACTGCAGTACTTTACTATGTATTTTCAACCTAATTCAAATTGGTTGGATGCGGGTGCAAGATTTGCTGTTTATCAGTTTGATTCAAAAGGAAATTATTCG
Organism: Ruminococcus sp.; assembly: GCA_036310085.1. Lineage (GTDB taxonomy): Bacteria > Bacillota > Clostridia > Oscillospirales > Acutalibacteraceae > Ruminococcoides. The sequence goes on along the minus strand of JAXJSN010000091.1, from coordinate 20,780 downwards.
TGGGCAAATATGGAGCTGTTTGATGACGAGCAGAGTATATATGTAGCAGAGCTTGACCGTGCGGCTTATCAAAATTTCATCTTTTGTCGTATGAAAACAGGTACTGAGGAAAACAATTGGGACAACAGATGGAATCAAACAGTAGATTTATCCTATCCTGACGATGGCTATAATCTGTTTATGCTTGATAACTCGGGTGATGGCTGGAATAAGCTTTATGGTATTTGGTCAACATATGAACACATAGTTCCTACAGAGCCGTCAACTGTTGCTCCTACAACATTTTCATATGATAATGTTTTGGTTGGCGATGCAGATATGAGCGGATATATTAATGTAAGCGATGTAACTTTGGTGCAGACATATTTAGCTTTTGATTCACCGCTTGATGAGTGGGCTACACTCGTTGCGGATTCAAACGGTGATTCAAAAATTGATATTAAAGATGCTACACTTATTCAAATGTATCTTGCAGGCTTGGATGTAAACAATACAAAAGTAGGTCAATATTATAGCGGCGGAAGTTACGACGGAAACCTTTTAAGAAATGGCAACTTTGAGTATGATAAAGCCGGTAGCAGTACTCCATCTTGGTGGGAAAGTTATAATAATTCGCTGGTTTCGGTTTGTAATGACAGCATCGTAGGTTCAAATTGTCTTAAAATTGACAATTCTAATTACGGCTGGCAGGTAAGCGTTTTTCAAAGAATAAAAGGTCTTGAGCCGGGGCAGATTTATCGTGTAAATTCCTATATTAAGGCTGAAAATATACAGGGCAGTCAGTACGATAACGGCGCTCATGTAAAGGTAGAAAATTCTTATATGGTTGAAGCTCAGGGCAACTGGCTTAAGGGTAACTCTGATTGGCGAGAGGTAATGGTTTACTTTGTTGCCAATAAAAAGGGTGAAGCTGACATTATACTCAGAACCGATAACGCAGGTATTGTTTACTTTGATGATGTTAAGGTAACAAAGGTTGCTTATCCTGATATGTATTCTGCAAAGATAGTACTCAAGGGTGAGTATGTTGATACATATGTAAAGAGAAGAGATATTGAAAAATATACCGATGAAGAATTGCAGACTTGGATTGATTATCTTGATAAAGCATATAAGGGTTATGTAGAACTTACAGGTACTCAACCGTATGACGGAAACAAGGCTGTTATTAATTGTACAGACGAGCCTTTATGTTCAAGATATTATGCATATGCCGGTAGTCCAATTATGTTCAATAACAAGTTTGTAGCTTCTACAATTGAAAATACCTGCAAATATGGAGTAGTAGACTTTGGTATGTTCCACGAAATCGGTCATAACTTTGATACAATGTTTGACTGGACATTTGATGGTGAAATTACCGCAAACTATAAAATGGCGTATATTCTTGATAGCTTAGGCGATACAAAGATTAGCTTACACAGTCAAATTAAAGCGTCAGAGTTCAGAGAGTATTGCAGATCCTATTCAGACGGTTCGTATTCTAAAATTGAAAATCGTACTTATGAGTATGCAGGTGACGGAATTTGCTATGTAATGTTAAGAGCAACAGATGCAGTTGGTTGGGATACTGTTAAGGCTACATTCAGAGAATTTTCTGAAAATGGTATACCAAGCATTAGAACACAATGGGGTAAATTCTCATACTTTATGTATCGTTTACAAGCTAACTATAATAAGCTTAATAAAAATTCGACAGGAACAGAAGTTATTGATACTTTTCCGCAGGGAGAGTTGGATTACCTAAGAGGATTATTTTATGATCATTATGGTAGCGACGCCTATATTTATGTAGAGGATTTTTTTATTGAGGAAAATGCCAGATTTTAATATTACCGATAAATAATATAAAAAACTAATAATAAAAGGCTTTAGCAAAATAATTAAATGCTAAAGCCTTTTTTGTTTGTATAAAGTTATTAAATTTTATTCAGCACAAAATCTTTGTAAAGCAGTAATGTCGTCAATTGTAACCTTACCGTTGCCGTTAAAGTCAGCAAAAGCTATTTGGTTATCATCAAATTCAACCTGACTGCAAAGGTAACGCTGAATCATACTTGCATCAGAAATATTTACTTTGCCGTCATTGTTTACATCGCCAATCAAGGTTGAAATTTCAAATTCAGTAATCAATTCGCAAAATTCAAGTGCGACCCAACCGCTTTTACCTTTGTACTCTGTATATCCCCAGTTGTAGCAATTAGAATACTGAGTCTGAGTAATTGTAAGCTCGGTATTATCAGGAATCGCAGCTACAGGGTCATAGCCTGTCCCTGCACCATTTCTCATATTTAGATAACTGTCACTGCCAACAGCAGATTTATATATGCCTGTTTTGTAAGTTGATGGAATAATTTCAGGAGAAATAAATTCGCCTATATAAATATAGCCCTGAAACTCCCATTTTGATTCGCCTGCCTTTGGGTCAGAAATATCTGCTGTTGTAATATAGAAGTTAAGCCAACCCCACGCTGAGTTGGAAAATGTAATAGTATCGTTTTCGATATTTTCAACTACAGCAACATGGCCGCTTTTGGTTCCGTCACTTTTATAATAGTACCAGCAAGCAATTGCACCAAGCTTTGGAGTGCTTCCGTAAGCGTAGTAATTATTTTGTATATTGTAATCATACCACTGATAAGCACTATAAGGGCAAAGCTTTGGCTCTGTACCTAAAATTTCGTAAGCTCTGCCGTAAGCATAGGCTGTACAGTTTGGCATACCATAGCCGTACTTATAGTAGATATTGTCATTGCTGTAGTAGTATTTGTTGTCTTTGGCTGGTTCAGAAAGTCTTGGAGTAAAAGAAGATGTTGCGTTAGCCGCTATATTCATAGTAAAAACAGTAGAAAAAAGAATTGCAACTGCAATAAATATTGCTGGGATTTTTTTAAATAAACATTTTTTCAAGCAAAACATCCTTTCAAAATAATAACTGTTTGTAATTTATTTGTAACCTTAAGTAATATTTTAACATATAACCTGTATTAATGCAAAGCATATTTCTTATAAGATTATGCATTTAGTAACTGATATTTTACTACAATGTAACTAAAGCAAAAACTATATTTTAGTGTTTAAAATCTAATAAAAACTTATATGTTAGTTTTTATTACAAAAAGCTTTAAAAATCGAGGTTATTGTGCTAAAATTTAAAATAGAGTATATATAATATTAATATAATGTTAAACAGCGTTGAAAGAGGGTAAATCCTATGTCTAAATATACAACGGGAGAGCTTGCAAAGTTGTGCGGAGTGTCTGTCAGAACGGTGCAGTATTACGATACGAGAGATTTGTTAGTGCCAAGTGAACTGACAGAGGGTGGTCGCAGATTGTATAATGATGATGACCTAAAAAAGATGAAGATTATCTGTTTTCTTCGTGATGCAGGTTTGCCTATTAACAGTATAAATGCATTATTTAAAGAGGAAAATCCCGAAAACATAATTTCTGTTTTGCTTGAACAACAGGAACAGGTACTTAAAGAAGAGGTTGAGTCACGACAAAAACAGATTTCCATTATTGAAAGCATAAAAAAAGAGATTAAGGATGTTGAAAACTTTTCTGTTGAATCTATCAGCGATATAGCTAATATTACCAAAAATAAAAAAGAACTCCGAAAAATGAGAGCTTTACTCGTAGTAACAGGTGTTCCTGCAACTATCTTTTTTTGGGTGTCGCTTATTCTTGGATTTACAATGGAATTATGGTGGTTATTTGCTGTTAGTGTTGGTATTGATTTGATTTATGGAACATTGGCTTCTTTTAATTATTTTAATAGAGTTGCTTATATTTGTCCAAATTGCCACGAGGTATTTAAGCCCGGTATAAAAGATGCTTTATGGGCATACCACACACCAAAGATGCGTCGTTTGACTTGCCCTTTGTGCAATCACAAAGGAATGTGCGTTGAAATTTTGTCGGTAAAAAATAGCTGATAAAGAGTAATTAAAAAAAGTAATAATTAAAAAATCCGAGATTCACATTTTGTTGTGAGTCTCGGATTAAGTTTTTTTGCTAACTCTTAAGTGCACTCTGTTTCACTTGAATGTGCAAAATGCTATTTGCCTGTATAATTCGATTTATGCTCCGTTATGATTAGCTATATATCATATACTATACTGCAAAATACTTATTGCGTATTCGTGTTTGTAAAATATTATTTATGAAGTATTTGCAAAATACTCTTACGAATATTTCTGAGTTTTTGAACACATCTCACTCTCAAATAACCCAATTTATTTTCATACCATATTTTATAAAAAAGCGGAGCTTTTTCATTTTTATAACGAATGCAATATTTTAAACAAGCGGCATTGTATTTGTAAATTATGTCATGTGTATGTGCTGTTCCCCAATGAACCAAAATTCCATTTTCTGTGGAAGTATTCCATTGTGTTGTGCATTTTAGATAACCACGAAAAATATCTGCTTCAATATGAGTAAGACAAGGATATGTAGCTAACATATCAATCTCTTCTTTAGTTGTTTTCATATCATTCATCGGCATAGCTACAGCTAATACACACTCATCTTTTGATTTTTGGCAAGTATGAAAGTGTAGTTTATCGAAATTGTTGCAAATTTCAAGACAATCTTCATAGAATTTTTTTGTTTTAGGGCTATTTCGGATAAAACAAACTCCTGCGTGTACACGGCTTTTATAGCTTACATTTTCACCATATTTTCCAATGTCCTCGATATAATACCATGCTTTTGTGCGATCTTCACGATCGCAATCTTCACCGATTGCTGAAAAATCTGTGGCATTCTTAAATGCATCCCAGTATTTATTTAAATCACCAAATGCTAACGAATCCGCATCGAAAAATATAGTCTCATCATATGGACATAATTTTAGCAATAACAATTTATCCATAAATGAATGTGTGGATTCATTTGTAATAATGACATCGTCAAATAATGCGGTATATTCATTATGCTCTTCTGCGATAATTGCAAACGGTAATGGTTCTTTTGAAAAGTAGCGATAAGACATCAATAAATTTGCGGCAATTTCATAGTAATACTTATTTCCGGTAGCGATAGTTATAAATCCCTTTGTCATTTTTTGCACTTCCTTATCATATATTATTTGATTAATAATTAGATTTACTATTAGTATTATAGTCTTATGTGAGTTAATAGTCAACCTAAAATGACTAATTATTTATTTAATATTTACTTAACATTCTAAAAAATGATTAATAGTAAAAATTCTAAAACAGGGTATAATAAATGTAAGAAAATTTCCAAAAGCTTATATTTTGAGATAAGTAGGATGTACAAACTTTATAACAGAAAGATAAGCTTTGAGGATTTCGGATAGTTGGTTGCTGTAAATTGAAAAAATACGCAAAGCTGTTATTAAGTAAGAAAGGCAAGCTCACAAATTGTTTATGTACAGGATGTATATGTGGTTAACAAACCTTGTGAATGTAGCAAAAAATCATTGATGAGCTATCTGAAAATAGTAATCAAAAATGTTATTTAGAATTATACAAACTACTCTAAAAACCGTAAACTAAAGACAAAACAGATATGCAACGCAATCAGCTAAATTATCTCAAAAGAAATATAGGCAGTATTTTAAAAAGTAATATAATTAATACAAAAAATAATAAATTAAAAAATCCGAGATTCACATTTTGTTGTGAGTCTCGGATTTTGACTTTTTATATAATTGTTTGTTTACGCTTTAGGATTGAAGTTTGAAAATAATTTGGTGCGAGACACTCGCTACATCGGAATAAATGCATTAAATATTAAAACTGAAGATACTCCGCAGGTAAATCCCAATAATACTCCTGCAAGAACATCTGTAAGATAATGAACCCTTAAATAAAGTCTTGAAAATGCAATAAGTGATGCAATTAAAAGAATAGGTAAAAAGGTTATTAATTGACATCTCAATAATGTAACGCCAACAACGGCAAATGATGACATAGAGTGACCCGATGGGAATGAATAGAAGCGAGGTCTTGCAATAAGCAATTCATCATCATCTAACCTGTGACAAGGACGACTTCGCTTAACAATATGTTTTATAATAAGCTCACCCATAATGTGAGCTATGGCAATGCCAAAAATTATATTAAATCCAGTGCGACGCCACTCTGCACGAAGTAAAAACGGCAGACAGAATAACCACCAAATAATTCCCAAATTACAAGACATTGACGCAGTAATCATAATTTTGGTGATAGCAGGTTTATGAATTTTTGAAATTCCCTCAATAATACTATTATCAAGCTTTTTAATTCTGCCAAACATTATTATACCCCTATATTATTGTATAGATAAATAAAAACTGACTCTTACACCATAATTATAACATAGTATTATTTATTTGAACAGTAGTATTTTAAAAAAATACATACTTTTTTAAAATATGTCATTTATGTATAAATTTGAATTGCTTACAGATTGACAAAAAACTTATTATTTTTATAATTATATTTGTTGGTATATTTAGCCAATAAAAAATTAAGAGGAGTTTTGAAAATGAAAAGATTAATCAAAAAAGCAGTAGCACTTTTATTGACAATTTCTATGGCAATATCTGTTTGTCTGGTCAATACAAGTGCTGCAACAGTGTCTGATTATGATGTAGGTGCAGGCTTACCGATTGAAATTTATCTTAAGCCGGCTTCAAACTGGTTTAAGGACAGTGCAAGATTTGCAGTTTATTTTTTTGACAGTAGCGCAAATTATGTTTGGGACTCTATGAAGCTTGTAGAAAACGGCATTTATTCCGCAAAGGTTCCCGGTAACCAGTACACTAAACTTGTATTTTGTCGTATGAATTCGTCAAAAATCGAAAATGATTGGAAAAATTGCTGGAACCAGACTACAAGTCTTGAAATTCCTACGGATGGCAAAAATTGCTACACAGTAGCAGAAGGTACTTGGGACAAGGGTGGCGGAACTTGGAGTAAATATACTCCTAAACAGCCCGCAACTTACAGTATAATGGTAGGCGATGTAAACAAAGATGTATATATAAATATAAAGGATGTAACTCTTTTACAGCAGAAGCTTGCAGCTGCCGCGAAATATTCAGATACTGAGTTTGTTGCTTGTGATTCAAACAGCGATGAATCTATTGATGTAAATGATGCAACCAATATTATGCGTTATATTGCTGAGGTTGAAGGTAATTATGGTAAGCTTGGATTTTTCTATGGAGAATCAGGACACGAGATAGAAGGAAATATTCTCAAAAAACGGCAAATTTGAGCTTGAAATGTTAGACGAAAGCAATCGTCCTTTAGGTTGGTATCAGTATAAATCAGGCGTATCAATTGTTGACTCAGACAGAGTGCAAGGCGGAAAAAGCTTGATGATTACAAATGATTCAACAGATTCACACTATACAAAAAACAGATTGCATGGTCTTTGTAAAGGTCAAATGTATAAATTGAGCGGCTATATGAAGACTGAAAATATAGATGCTGTACATCCCGATTATGGTGCATTTATGGATGTTGAAAAGGCATATGTTGTAGAAACATCTACAGCTAACTATATGTATGGTACAAATGATTGGCAAAAGATAAATGTATACTTTATTGCAAAAACATCAGGTGTAGCAGATATTACTCTTAGAGTAAATAACCCCGGAACAGCTTACTTTGATTCATTAACTGTTACAAAGGTTAAGAATAATGAAGATGAAGAAATGGAAAAAGTTCTTATCGACGGTGAATATATTGATTCTTATTTTACAAAGGAAGCCGTATCAAAGTTTAATCAAGAGGATCTTACAAAGTGGAGCGAAGTTGTTGATGAGGCATATGTGCTTTTTGAAGAACTTGTAGGTTCTGTTCCTTTTAATGGTGATATAAACTATATTAAGAGTACTGATTCTCCTATTGGTAAAGGTATTATTGCCTATGGCGGAATTAATCCTATAAGATTCCAAGAAGGATACGATTATACTTCACTTAAATATGTAATAACCGATGAAATATTACCATTTGGTACTTTCCATGAACTCGGTCATAATTTTGATACAATGTTTAACTGGAGCTTTGATCATGAGGTTACAACAAACTATAAAATGATTTATCTTCTTGATAATATGGACGGAAATCTTTCATTATCAGGCAAAAAGTATCATTCAAGTCAAATCAGAGAGCATTATAAAAGTTACTATGATAAATCAGTAGCAAAACGAGATGGTAAATACGATATTTATGCATTTATGTATATCTATGCAAGAGCAACCGATGCTGTGGGCTGGGATACAGTAAAGGCTACTTTCAGAGAGTTTGCTGATTACTACCCAACACTAAACAGCGACCTTGGAAGATTTACATATTTCCTTTACAAATTACAAGAAAACTATAACAAGCTTAATCCTGATGCAAACGGTTCTGAAGTAATAGATACATTCCCATTAGGTGAGCTTGAATATGTAAAAAATCTTGTTGCTGAAAACAATGATAACGGTGTTTACACAACCGAGGAAGATTATTTTTAATGATTTAGGAGATTACTATGAAACATATATTTAGAAAAGGTATTGCACTTTTGCTTACTTTGTCAATTGCAGTTTCTATGTGCCTTATAAGTGCAAGTGCAGAGGAAAGTACCGAAAATATGATTTTTCTGAAACCTTCATCTAACTGGTATCAGGACAAAGCAAGATTTGCCGCATACTTTTTTGGTGGCGGCAGTGATAAGATTTGGGTATCAATGGATTTAGTAGAAGATGGTGTTTATTCAGCACCTATTCCGTCCGATACTCACACAAAGGTTATCTTTTGTCGTATGACTTATAAGAGTCAGGAAAACAATTGGAACAATAAATGGAATCAGACCTCAGATCTTATAATTCCTACAGACGGCAAAAATTGCTATACAATCGCTGAGGGTTCTTGGGACTATGGCTCAGGTAGCTAGAGCGTATACAAATATGATCCACCTGTAGTTCAGCCGGATACATACAAAGTTGTAGTTGGTGATGCTAATACCGACAGTGTTATTGATATTATGGATGTAACTGAAATTCAAAGAAACACTGCTTTTAAGGCTTCTTTAAACGAGAACGAAACTGTTGCAAACGATGTTAATAATGACAAAGCAGTAAATGTAAATGATGCAACAACCCTTATGCGTTATTTATCAGACATTGAAGGCGATTATGGTAAAACAGGTTTTTATTATGGCGAAACCCCTGTTAAGGGCAATTTATTAAAAAATGGTAAGTTTGAGATTTACGGAGAAACAGAAAAAGATATTCCGTATGGCTGGGAGCGTGACGATGCTAAAAATGCCGATATTAAGTTGATTGCTTCTGACAGAAGCTCTGATGCTATCTGTCTTAAAATGAATAATACCGGTACAAGAAAAAATTCCATTCGTGCTAAGCTTTATGGTCTTGAGCCCGGAGCTATTTATAAGTTTACCGGATATATAAAGACTGAAAATGTAGCCGGTAGCAGCGGTGATAATGGTGCGTATATTGCAATTCACGAATCATATCCAATTGAAAATAGTGAAACTAACTGGCGTAAAGGTACAACCGGTTGGAGCAAAGCAAGTGTATACTTTGTTGCTAATAGTGAAGGCTATGCTGATGCACTTTGCTGTATGGATAATACAGGTATTGGTTATTTTGAGTCCCTGACTGTTACAAAATGTACTGATTATGATACAAATTCTGATGTAATAAAGAGATGTATCAAAGGTAAGTATGTTGATACTTATGTTCGTAAGGAAACATTTGATAAATTCACAGATGAAGAACTTAAGATATGGGCAGATGACCTGGATTTTGCTTATGAACAATATACTGAATTGGTAGGTGATGTGCCATATAATGGTGAAAAGATTATTATAAACTCAACAGCTGAACCATGGATGAATAAATATATTGCAATCGCCGGTAATCCTATAAAGCTAAATTATCAATATGAATTAGAGGATTTAGAAAGAGTAACAAGACAGGGTTGCGTTTCTTTTGGTATGTTCCACGAAGTAGGTCATAATTTTGATAATATGTTTAATTGGGATATCGATCCAGAGGTTGCTACTAATTATAAAATGCTTTATGTACTTGATCACTCCGACAGAATTGTAATTGCAGGAAACACGCCTACAGATTCAAGAGGTTTAAGAGACCACTATAAGAAAACATACTACGACACATCCGTAGGAGCAAGAAATGGCAAATATGATTTGTTTGCTATGGTTTATATTTACAGCAGATTTACAGATGTAGTGGGTTGGGATGCAGTAAAAGCTACTTTTAGAGAGTTTGGAGAGTATATGCCAGACCTAAAAACAAACTTAGGTAAATTTACATATTTTATGTATAAAATTCAGGAAAATTATAATAAGCTAAATCCAAACGCAAGCGGTACAGAAATTCGTGACAGCTTCCCTAAAGGTGAACTTGAATATGTAAAAGAGTTGCTTACCGAACATAGAGATGGCGGTTATTATGTAGCCGGCGAAGATTATTTTAAATAATAATATATTGTGTAAATTTGGAGATTAAAAATGAAACATATATTAAAAAAAGGTGTTGCACTTTTACTTACACTTACAATGGTTGTTTCTATGAGCCTTATAAGTGTAAGTGTACAGGCTGTTGAAAATAATACAGTTTATTTTAAGCCTGCATCTAACTGGTATAAGGACGGAGCGAGATTTGCCATATATTTTTTTAATGATAAGGGTAGTGCTCCGGGCTGGGCTTCAATGACTCTTGTAGAGGACGGCGTTTATTCAGCTCAACTTCCCTCTGATACATACACAGATATAATTTTTTGTCGTATGAATCCTGCAAATACCGCAAATAATTGGACTAATAAATGGAATCAGACCGCAGACCTTGTAATCCCAACCGATGGCAAAAACTGCTATACATTATCTGAAGGCTCTTGGGACCACGGAACAGGAAGCTGGAGTGTATATAATTATATTCCGGTTGTAATTCAACCATCTACCTATAGAGTTCTTGTAGGCGATACTAATAGTAGCGAAGTTATTGATGTAAGGGATGTAACTGAAATTCAAAGAAATGTTGCTTTTAAAACTGCTTTAACAGATGAAGCGGTTGTGGCAAACGATGTAAATGGTGACAAAGCGGTAAATGTAAATGATGCTACATTTTTAATGCGTTATTTGTCTGATTGTGATGGCGATTATGGCAAAACAGGTTTTTATTATGGTGAAACACCTGTTAAAGGTAATTTGTTAAAAAATGGTAAATTTGAAGTAAACGGAAAAGATATCCCGTTCGGTTGGGAGCGCAGAGATTCTAAGAACGCTGACATAAAGGTAGTTGATTCAAACAGACAGGCAAATTCAATCTGCGTTAAAATGAACAATACAAAAGAAAATAAAAATACCATTGCTGCAAAGATTTATGGTCTTGAAGCCGGAGCAATGTATAAGCTTAACGGATATATCAAGACTGAAAAAGTTACTGGTGGTAGTGAAGATAATGGTGCATATTTTGCGGTATACCAGTCTTATACAGTAGAATCAAGCAGAACCAATTGGCGTAAAGGTACAACAGCGTGGGGAGAAGAAAGTGTGTATTTTGTTGCCAATAGTGCAGGATACGCCGAAATTGCTTGCTGTATGGATAATGCAGGAGTAGGCTATTTTGAAGGTCTTACAGTAACAAAATATAATGACTATGCTACTGATTCTAAAATAACTAAGGTATGTGTTAAAGGTAAATATATTGATACTTATATTAATAAGGATATAGCCGCAAAATTTACAGCTGAGGAATTGCAAGAATGGGCAGATGACCTTGATTTTGCTTATGAATATCTTGCAGATTTAGTAGGCGGTAAACCATATAACGGTGATAAATTTATCATTAATTCAACATCTGAGCCTTTTGTAAGAAGAATAATTGCGCATGCAGGAAATCCAATAAAGCTAAATGATCAATACGAATTTGAGGATTTGGCAAGAGTATCCCGAGAAGGTTGTGTTTCATTTGGTATGTTCCACGAAATAGGTCACAACTTTGACTATCTGTTTGATTGGAGCATTGACCTTGAAGTTACTACTAACTATAAAATGCTTTATATTCTTGATAACTGTGACAAAATGGTTTATGCAGGCGATACTCCGACAGATTCAAGAGGTTTGAGAGAGTATTATAAGAAAACTCATTATGATACCTCTGTTGGTGCAAGAAACGGCAAATATGATTTATTTGCTATGGTATATATTTATAGTCGATTTACAGATGTAGTTGGTTGGGATACAATAAAAGCTACGTTAAGAGAGTTTGGCGAGAATATGCCAAAGATTAATACAAACTTAGGTAAGTTTACATATTTTATGTACCGAGTTCAGGAAAATTATAATAAGCTAAACCCAAATGCAAGTGGTACAGAAGTTCGTGACAGCTTTCCAAAGGGTGAGCTAGAGTATGTAAAAGAATTAATTAAAACTAATAGAGATGGTGGTTATTACAATCCGTCCCACGATTATTTTAAGTAATTATTATTTTTTGTAACAGCTTTGCAATAAAAAGATAAAAAATACTTGAAAAAAGTCGTTAAAAGCCGTATAATACTTATGTATGAGTGTATATTGGCTCAACAATATATTGAAAGGAGTATTACATATGATTTATTCTAAAGAAGTAGAAAATATGTGTACAGTAGCAAAGGGACCAAAGCACGGTCCTGCACCTATCCCTGAAGAGGGTAAGTGGGTTAAGTCTTATGAGATTAAGGATATCAGCGGTCTTTCACACGGTATCGGCTGGTGTGCTCCTCAGCAGGGTGCTTGTAAGCTCACACTTAATGTTAAGAACGGTATTGTAGAGGAAGCTCTCGTAGAAACAATCGGTTGTTCAGGTATGACTCATTCAGCAGCTATGGCAGCTGAAATTCTTCCTAACAAGACTCTTCTTGAGTGCCTTAACACAGACCTCGTTTGTGACGCTATCAACACAGCTATGAAGAACATTTTCGAGCAGCTCGTTTATGGTAGAAGCCAGACAGCTTTCTCAGAGGGTGGTCTTCCAATCGGCGCTGGTATGGAGGACCTCGGTAAGGGCCTTCGTTCACAGGTTGGTACTATGTATAGCACAAACGCTAAGGGCGTTCGTTATATGGAAATGGCTGAAGGTTATGTTCTTAAGACAGCTCTTGATGAGAACAACGAAGTAACAGGCTATCAGTTTGTAAAGCTTGGCAAAATGCTCGAGGATATTCGTCACGGTGTTGAGCCAAACGAAGCATTTAAGAATAACATCGGTCAGTACGGTCGTTTTGATAACGCTGTTAAGTACATTGACCCAAGAGAAGAGTAATTCGGTAAGGAGGACACTATAATGGCAGTAACATTTGAAAGTATGGACAGAAGAATGCCTAAAATTGAGAAGTGCCTTGCCGAGTACGGTATTGCAAATCTTGAAGAGGCAAGACAGATTTGTAACGATAAGGGTTTTGACCCATATGAAATCGTTAAGGGCGTTCAGCCAATCGCATTTGAAAACGCAGGCTGGGCTTATACACTTGGTTGTGCAGTAGCAATCAAGAAGGGCGTAACAACTGCTGCTGACGCTGCAGAAGCTATCGGTGTTGGTCTTGAAGCTTTCTGTATTCCTGGTTCAGTTGCAGAGCAGAGAAATGTTGGTCTTGGTCACGGTAACCTTGGTGCAATGCTCCTTAAGGACGAGACAAAGTGCTTTGCATTCCTCGCTGGTCACGAAAGCTTTGCAGCTGCTGAGGGTGCTATCGGTATCGCTCGTAACGCTAACAAGGCTCGTAAGGAACCACTCCGTGTTATCCTTAATGGTCTTGGTAAGGATGCAGCTTACATCATTTCAAGAATCAACGGCTTTACATATGTAAAGACAGAGTTTGATTACTTTACATCAGAGCTTAAGATCGTTGAAGAGAAGGCTTTCTCAGACGGCGAAAGAGCTGCTGTTCGTTGCTACGGTGCAGACGATGTTCGTGAAGGCGTTGCTATTATGCAGCACGAGAACGTTGGTGTATCTATCACAGGTAACTCAACTAACCCAACTCGTTTCCAGCACCTTGTTGCAGGTACATACAAGAAGTGGGCTAACGAAAACGGCGTAGGCTACTTCTCAGTTGCTTCAGGTGGCGGTACAGGTCGTACACTCCATCCTGATAATATGGGTGCAGGTCCTGCTTCTTACGGTCTTACAGACTCAATGGGCAGAATGCACGGTGACGCTCAGTTTGCAGGTTCTTCTTCTGTTCCTGCTCACGTTGAGATGATGGGTCTTATCGGTATGGGCAACAACCCAATGGTTGGTGCTACAGTTGCTTGTGCAGTTGCTGTTTACGAGGCAATGAATAAGTAATTTTTGTACTGATATAAAAAGTATAAATACAAATTTACAGGGTTTGAAGACAAACGGCTTCAAACCCTGTTTTTGTATATGTAAAATAATCACCATAGGATTTTTTTAGTCGATTTTTTTCTTGAAATTATTGCTATTTTGTTTGTTTGATAGTATACTAAAGATTGCAAAATAATGTCACATATTCAGCAGGTGATTTAATGAATTTGTCGGAAATTAGATATGGACAAGAAATATTGATAGAAAAAGTAAAATATGAAGTTTTGAATATGACAAAATTCAAAGAAAAATCTTCGTATTGGCTTGAATATAAGCTTAGACGATTAGAAGATAATAAAATTTTTTATCTAAATGTTGAACTATCATCTAAAGCCATATTATATGAAATTTTAGAGAACACAATAATCGACTTGAAAATGAATATACGCTTTCAGGGAGATGAATATGAATTATACGAAAAAGGTTTAGGAAAAGTTGACACTTATTACGGAATGGCTGATGTTAGAATAAATGAAGAAGTAAGCTATTATGAATATCAAAATAAACGAGATAGAAATATCATTTTATCTATAGAAAAGTGGAAATACGAAACTGAAGTGAGCTTAGGCAGATTGCTTAAACAATCAGATATAAAATATACTAATACATATTTTTAAAAAGGTGTAAAAATGGGAGAATATTTAAGAAAGTGGCAAATTCTATATATTGACAATATAAAATATGTAGTTGTTAATATGGTAGAATATCAAGAAGATTCTTGGATTTGGCAAGAATATGAAATCAAAGACGAGTTTAATGAATGTTTGTGGCTGTGTGTAGAAAAAAACGAATACGGACAAACAGAGTATTCAATATACACCCCCTACAATGGCATTGTAAATACAAGTGAACTTCTTCTTAATATAGATGGAAAAGAATATGAATTGTATGAAAAAGGTGTAGCTACTGTAAAAAACTATTTTGGTAATGCAGATGTTGATATTCGTGAAAGATGTCACTATACCGATTATATTACAAAAGACGGAATGGATTTAATTTCTGTTGAGTTTTGGGGTACGGAAACCGAAAAAACTCAAGGCGAATATATTGATAAATCAAGGGTTGTAATTACAAACGAAACAGATTTTCAAAAAGAAGCACAATACAGAAGAACCGGTTCAAGCGGAAAAACGCCTGTTCCTATTATTTTTATATGCTTATTATTACCATTTATTTTTGTGGTAGCAGCTCCTATTTTGTCAGGGTTATTTGTGAATAAGTCGATAGAAAAGTATCTTGACGAAAGCTCAGCCTATACATATGTAACCTCAGTTACAAATAATTCAAATAACTCAAAAGCAACAGTTTATAGAGCCTCATTTACAACATTGGACCAAACTGTAAAAAACATAATAGATGGCGTGCCGGAAGGCATAACAGATACCATAGATTCTGACCCAAATACAGAAGAAGACGGTATAGGATTACATACAAGTGACGAATTTGCTTATGTATACTTGGAAGATGGAGTTGTATATGTGCAAATTTCAGAAAAAGAATATGTAAATAATAATAGTGGTTCAACATATCATAAAAGACGCCACTCACATTATTATAGAACATATAGCAGTACAAGAAAAAGTACTACATATTCAAGCTACAGCTATTCTGCAAGACAACAAAGTATAAACAGCAGAAGGTCAAGTGGTGGCGGAACAAGCTCAGGAAAATAATAAGAGAGGAGAAATAATATGGAAAAATTATTGGCAGAGGTTTTAGAAACATTATTATACGGAGGCTTAGGTCTTGTTTTAATGTTAGTAGGTATGTTTGTTTTTGACTTAACAGTACCTTATGATTTTAATAAGGAACTAAAAGAAAAAAATGTAGGTGCAGGTTTTATGATAGCCGGTTTATTTATTTCAGTAGCTATTATAGTAAGAACTGTAATTATGTAAAATATTGATAAATCGAAAGGATGAGATAAATGGATACAATTTGGTTTAAGTTACTTGAAATAGTTATTTATGTTGCAATCGGAATTATGTTTTGCTTGATTGGATATAAGGCAATTGAATTTCAGTTTAGAAAAGATTTTAAATTAACCGAAGAGGTTGATAATCATAATAAGGCAGTTGGAATAATGTTAAGTGGAATGTTTATTGCAATTGGTATTATTATGAGTGGTGTTTTATAATAATGGAACAAAAAACAATTAAATTTGATGGTAAGCTGTTATTAGTAACAACACTGTTAATATCAATATGTTCTATAATATATGAGCTGCTTATAAGTAGCATAAGTTCATATTTGCATGGTGATAGTGTATTTCAGTTCTCTATTACAATTGGATTATATATGAGTGCAATGGGAATTGGTTCGTATATATCCAAGTACATAAAAAATGAATTGTTTGATAAATTTATTTTTATTGAGATGAGCATTGGAATATTGGGCGGATTTTCAAGTTTGATTTTATTTTTAGTAAATATATACACAGATATTTATATGCTGGTAATGTATATATTAATTATATTGATAGGAATATTCGTAGGGTTAGAAATACCAATTTTGACAAGAATTATAGAAAATAATGAAAGTAATGTCAGAAAAAATCTTGCAAATATTTTTACTTTTGATTATATAGGCGGATTAATCGGCTCGATATTATTTCCAATATTGCTGTTTCCTAAATTGGGTTTTATTACTACTGCGTTTTTAGTAGGCACAATAAACATAGTAGTTGCATTAATTATTGTTTTAAAATATAAACAGTTTGTATTTAATTATAATCTGATTAAAATAATAGCTGTAATTTTAGTAGTTTTAATATTATTGTTTTTATGTGTAGGAAACTTGATTACTACTACAATAGAACAAGGCTTGTATAGAGATGATGTTATTTTATCCGAGCAAAGTCCATATCAAAAAATAGTAATGACAAAACACAAAGATGATTTAAGATTATTTTTAGATGGTAATTTGCAATTTAGTTCTACCGATGAATACAGGTACCACGAAGCTTTAGTGCATATTCCTATGATGTATGCTGAAAATCATAGCAGAGTTTTGGTTTTAGGTGGCGGAGATGGCTTAGCCGTAAGAGAAATCTTAAAATACAACGATGTCAAAGAAGTAGTATTAGTTGATATAGATAAAGAAATGACTGATTTATGTGCTAATGATAGTCAAATATCTGCTCTGAATCAAAACTCTTTAAAGAATAATAAGGTAACTGTAATTAATGAAGATGGATATATTTATGTCAAAGAAAATAAAGATAAATTTGATGTAATTATTATTGATTTTCCTGATCCAAATAACGAAAGTTTAAATAAATTATATACCAATGTTTTTTATAATTATATAAAAGCTAATTTAACTGAAAACGGTGTTATGGTTTGCCAGTCAACAAGCCCGTATTATGCAAAAAAATCATTTTGGTGTATAAATAAAACTGTACAGAGCCAATTTAAAACTGTAATTCCTTACCATTTACAAGTACCGTCTTTTGGTGATTGGGGATTTAATTTAGCCTTTAATAGTAATAACGAGAGAAAGAATTTGAATGTAGAAACACGGTTTTTAAATTCATCAAATATAGACTCGATGTTTACTTTTGGAAATGATGAAATTATAACCTTAGACCAAATAGAAGAAAATAATATGTTTAAGCCAAGTCTAATTACATATTATAATGAAGAAGTACAAAGTTGGTAGTAAGAAGGTAAATAAAATGAAAGCAGTAATGTATAATTATAATACTTGGATAGAATATAAGGAAGAAAAAAATTTGGTAATTGAGCTAGAAAAAATGCTTTCAAAAAGTGGATTTACGATTATCAATAAAGTAGAACATTTTTTTCCGCATCAAGGTTATACCGGATTATGGCTTTTAGCAGAAAGTCATTTTGCAATACATACCTTTCCCGAAGAAAATAAAATTTATGTGGAAATTTCAAGTTGCGTAAAATCATATTTTGATAAATTCATTGGAGAATTTGAAAAAATATATGAATAATCAATGCGTGCGAGTTTATCTATGTATGTATAATACTGTATACCTATTTTGCAATCTGTATAATAAAATTTATAGGGTTTGAAGTCAAATGGCTCCAAACCCTGTTTTATTGTTTGAAAATATTCTTTGTACTCTTTGATTAAATAATAAAGCTTTGACAATTGAGCATATATCATAGAAATCAATCTATTAAAAGTGTATTAGAAAGTTGATTATATATTGATTTTGCGGTAGCAATTCACGGAATTGTTATGAAATTGTTAATTGCACATTGATTTATAATGCCTTATAATTAAGTAACCACTGAATAAATCACGCTAAAAGCTGTTTGCTCATCTTGCTTGCATATTTCTCGCCAGCTTCCCAAAAAAACTGACGGCAGAATATGTATAAACGATTTAATCAGTGTTTCCTTAAAATCAAGAGTTTTTTGAAATATTTAAAAAAATTTAAAATAATTGTGTAACATTTAATCTTCTTAATTGTTATATATACAGAAGCGCTTTTGAGAATGTAATTAAAAAGGGGGGATTTGGTGGACAACAAGCTTTTAAAGGAGCTTTATAATAAGTACTACAAAGAGTTGTATTTATATCTTTATTCTCTTTCAAGGAATAAAGAAGTCACCGAGGATTTGGTGCAGGAAACCTTTTTAAAGGCTATGCTTTCGCTTAGTGACAGTCACGCTAATATGCGTGCGTGGTTATATATGGTTGCTCGTAATCTTTATATCAACTTTGGCAAAAAAGAAAAGCCGACAGTTGATATTCAGGAAATGAATGAAATACCATCGACGGAGCTGTCTTTGCCAAATCGCATTATAGAAAATGAACGCAAAAGATTATGCTTTGAGGCTTTGCAAAGCTTAGACGGCGTTAAAAAAGAAGTGCTTATTCTACAATATTTCGGTGGACTTTCTCAAAAAGAAATCGCCGCTACATTACATATAACCCCTGAAAATGTCAGGGTGCTAAGCTACAGAGGAAAAAAAGAATTAAGAAAATTTATGGAGGAACACGGTTATGACATATAAGGAGCTTTTAAATTTATACAAAAACGGTGAGCTTAACGAGGAGCAGAAAAATCAGGTTCAGGCTGATATTGAAAGACAAGAGGCTATTAGCGATTATTTATTTGAGAATGATGATATTCCCGGATTTACAGACACGGTATTTGAGGCGGAAACTAACACAGACAGCAACGACTTTGACGAAAAGCATTTTCAAAAGATGATTAAAAAGTCTATTCGTAAGGCATTTGTAAAGCTTGGTGTGGCGGTTGCGGCAGTAGTATTGGTGCTTATGTTGGCGGCAAATACTGTTTTACCGTATGTTGTGGATTCTATGTATTATAATCCGGCAAAAATTGTCGGCACAAGTGAAAACGGTATTGAATCAAACAGAATCAGCCTTGATACTATGGTTTATACTGAGCTTTTTACACCGGGATATTATCGTACACAGGTAATGGCAGATAGGGAAGGCTATGGCAAATACGACATTCAGGTTTTACAGTCATTTAGTTATAATGGAATCTTTAAAAATGTTTACGGCAGTATTGATAAGAGTAAGATGACTCTGTTTGATGACACTATATTCAAACTCCCTACATCCAATGCTTTTGTATTTGAAGAAGTAGGCCATAGTGGCACAGGTGCATCAGGCAGTGCAGAAGATGCAAAGAAAAAGATTAACGACTTTAATGAAACCGATTATTATTTGGCATATGTTTCATTTGATAAGGTTATGACATATGACGAGCTTGTGGCTTGGAGTGAAAAGTCAGGAATTGCCCCTGAGTGGTGTGCCGTTTGCAGTAAATTAAACGATGGTGTAAGAAAATACACTGCTAATGATATTATAGGTTTTAATTATGCATATAGTGCCAGTGAGCAAGGCTATAACAAGGAAAAATATCCTTATCTTAACAGCTTTGACATACCGCTTGATAACGCCACATCCAAAATTATGGAATCACATATGACAAGTATGCTTCGTTATATGGCAGACAATAATGCGTTTTGCGATATGGTTCGTTCTAATGTATCAACTGATGAATTTTTAGAGCTTGCTGAAAATATAGAGAAAAACGGTCTTAACATTTATGGCTTTGCAATCACTGCACAAAAAGATACACTCTTAGAAATTAGTGAAAATGAAAATGTAAGCTATATTCACACAACACCCCTTGCGTAATTGCATTATAAAAATCCTTCCGATTCGCAAATCGGAAGGATTTTTTGTTTAAATAAACTGAATTTAAGTGACAGAAAAAACTAAAAGTTTCGGTCAAGCCTTTACAAAGGGCAACAAAGTGTTGCATCCAATTCGAGTAGATAGCTTGATATTTTCGCAAAACTTTTCCCGAATTAAAAGTTTCGGTCCAGCCTTTACAAAGGCTGGCAGGTCAAGGACGGAGTCCTTGCAGGTTTTAAGGACGGAGTCCTTAACAT
>JAXJSN010000090.1:0-19214 GCA_036310085.1 Ruminococcus sp. | reverse complement strand
CCTACAGTAGCAGTTGATTCAGTCTTGAAGTCAGGAAGACCTGCAAGTGACATTGTGTAGTTGTCACCGCCGCCTGCTGTATAGCCTACAATACCGCAGCGGATCCAGTCTGCACCCCACCACTTAGCCCAATCGGAAGCATTTGAATCATAGTCGATAAAGCTATGGTAAGTTTTATTGTTAATGGTTTGATGTGAGAAATATGAGTTTTCCCAACCTGATTTAACAGTACCAAAGCCGTACTCGTTCATATCATAGATTGAGTTGTATCCTGAGTGGTTCATAACCACGTCAATAATAACTCTTAAACCATTCTTGTGAGCAGTGTCTACAAGAGTTTCAAACTCCTGAGCTGTACCAAAGTTTGCATCTGTCTGAGTATAGTCAAGAACATAGTAGCCGTGGTATGAATAGTGAGCAAAGCTTGAACTACTGTCATCACCTACTACATAACCGTGAAGCTGCTCATAAGGTGCAGAAATCCAAAGTGCATTAACACCAAGATTTGTAAAGTAACCCTCTTCAATAGCCTGAGTTACACCGGCAAAGTCACCGCCATGGAATGTACCTCTTGTATCAATACCTGATACTACATTACCGTTTTTATCCTTACCTCTGCCGTAAGAATTGTCGTTTGATTTGTTACCGTTCTTAAAACGGTCTGTGAGAAGGAAGTATACCGATGCGTTATCCCAAGAGAAATTCTCGTTAGGCTCAGCAGCAGAAACTGCTGAATCCTCTGACTCGCTGATTGTTGCTGCACCAACAGTAGAGGAAGCAAAGGTAACGCAAGATAATACCATGCAAAGCGAAAGTAAAAGGCTTATGCATCTGTGAAAACTCTTTCTTTTCATGTGTTTGTCTCCTTTCAAAACTTCTAAAATTTATTGTCGGGTATATAATCTCCCGTACATTTCGATTCTACCATATATTAGTTTAAATTGCTACATTTTTTTCTTTAAAATTTAAAAACAGCATAATAAACAACAACACATATGTAAATTTATGTAAAACAACAGTTTGCAAATTAAACAAAACAACCATAAAAACACATTAATACTATGTATCAACAATCTTTTTTATTGTTTAACAACTACATTATTTTTGTAAAAACGCTCTAGTTATATTTCATTTTGCCGACAAATATTTACAATAAAATTAAAAATTCACAATAAACAAGTTACAAATTCAAAATTATTAAAAAAAATACATAAAAACACTTGATAATTTTCTAAGTTAATGATATTATATCGGTGGAAGGTAGTTTAAGGACAAACCAGACACGAAAAATAGTCCCTTAGACTAGAAAATTCTTAAATTTATTATAAAAGGAGATTTTTAAAATGAAAGTTTCAAAGAGAATACTTGCTTGCATTTTAGCAGGTTGTATGTCAGCTACAGCTCTTGTTGGTTGTGGCGGTAGCGAATCAAGCAACAAGCCAGGAAGTTCAGATGTTGATACATCAGGTGTAAAATCAATTTACTTCCTCAACTTTAAGCCTGAAATCGCTGAAAAGTACGAGGCTATTGCAGCTAAGTATAAGGAAGAGACAGGTATTGAGGTAAAGGTTAAGACTGCAGCTTCTGGTGAATATGAGAAGCAGCTCACATCAGAAATCGCTAAGTCAGAGCCACCAACAATTTTCCAGATTAACGGTCCTGTTGGTTACCAGAACTGGAAAGAATACTGTGCAGATATGAGTGGATCAAAGATTTATGACCTTCTTTCTGACAAGAGCCTTGCAGTTAAGGATGGCGACGGCGTTTACGGTGTTCCATACGCAGTAGAAGGCTATGGTATTATTTATAATGACGAAATTATGCAGAAGTATTTTGCTCTTGACGGTGCTAAGGCTAAGTCAGTTGACGAAATCAAGAGCTTTGATACATTAAAGCTCGTTGTTGAGGATATGACAGCTAAGAAGGCTGACCTCGGCATTGACGGTGTATTCGGTTCAACATCACTTAAAGCAGGTGATGATTGGAGATGGCAGACTCACCTTATGAATGTTCCACTCTACTATGAGTTCAACACAGGTAGCGGCAGCCCAATCACAAACTGTCTTGATTCTAAGACTCTTGAGTTTAAGTATGCTGACAACTACAAGAACATCTTTGATCTTTACACAAATAACTCATGCACAGAGAAGACTCTCCTCGGCGGCAAGACTGTTGATGAATCAATGGCTGAGTTTGCTACAGGTAAGTGTGCTATGATCCAGAATGGTAACTGGGCTTGGGGTCAGGTTAAGGATGCTGACGGTAACAAGGTTAAGGAAGAGAACATTAAGTTCCTCCCAATCTACACAGGTACAGATAAAGAAGACGCTCAGGGTCTTTGCGTAGGTACAGAAAACTTCTTTGCTATCAACAATCAGGTTGACGAAGCTACACAGAAGGCTTCTCTCGATTTCCTCGAGTGGCTCTTCACAAGCGACTACGGTAAGGGTCAGGTTGCTAAAAAACTCGGCTTTATCGCTCCATTCACATCATTTAAAGAAGACGAAAAGCCAAGCGATCCACTTGCTAAGGAAGTTCTCAGCTGGATGGAAAAAGACGGCGTAACATCAGTAGTTTGGACATTTGCTGGTATTCCTTCAGAGGAATGGAAGAACAACTTCGGTGCTGGTCTTCTCGAGTATGTTCAGGGTTCTAAGGATTGGAACAAGGTTGTTGACGATGCTAAGGCTGATTGGACAGCACAGCGTGAGGCTACAGCTAAATAATTTTAGCTTATTGCTTAAAATTTAATTAATCAATAATAAGACTCCTGCTCCCTCGGGAGCAGGAGTTTCTTGTTTTTACAAACAAACATAAGTCACTATTAATACTAATATCAAATAAATTTAAAAGTTTATGGGTCGAGGGCAACGCTCTCGTGGAATTTTAAAGGGCTTTGCCCTTTAACCTGACGATAATAACTACAATTCCGTTTTAAACGGAATTGTAAAAAATCTTAATTTTAAGAAATCTGTCCTTAAAATCGCCAGCATTTGTAAATGCCAGACCAAAGCTTTTACTTTTTTCACTCTGATTTATGGTAAGCTTACTCAGAAAAAGTTTATTTTATATTAGTACAATATCGGATAAAAAGGAGGATATAATGGATAAAGCAATAAAGAAATGGTTTCCTGTACTTGCTCTTCCAACCGTAGTTGCATTTATGATTTCCTTTTTAGTTCCCTTTGTAATGGGAATTTACTTGTCATTTTGTAAATTTAAAACTATAAAAATGACAACTTGGGTAGGCTTTGATAACTACCTTAAAGCCTTTGCAAATGAGGATTTTATTAATGCTCTTTGGTTTACAGTAAAATTTACAATCATTTCCGTAATTACAATTAACATTCTTTCGTTTGTATTCGCTATGCTTTTAACAAAAGCACTAAGAGGTACAAACATTTTCAGAACAATATTCTTTATGCCTAACCTTATTGGTGGTATTGTTCTTGGTTATATCTGGTTAATGATTATTAACGGCTTTTTATACTATTTTAAGGCTACAATCACAACTGATGCAACCTACGGTTTCTGGGGACTTGTAATTTTGATGAACTGGCAGCTTATAGGTTATATGATGGTAATTTACATTTCGGGTATTCAAAATATTTCGCCCGATCTTATTGAGGCTGCTCAGATTGACGGTGCAAACGCTGCTCAAAGACTTTTCCACATTACAATCCCACAGGTTATGCCGTCAATTACAATCTGTCTATTCCTCACACTTACAAACTCATTTAAATTATTTGACCAGAACTATGCTCTCACAGCAGGTGCTCCGGGCAAACAAACTCAAATGCTTGCTCTCGACATCTACAATACATTCTATGGCAAGGTAGGCTGGCAGGGTGTTGGTCAGGCTAAGGCTGTAATCTTCTTTATTATAGTTGCTGTTATTGCACTTACACAGCTCTTCCTTACAAGAAGCAAGGAGGTTGAAAACTAATGGCTGAATTTATTAAAAAGAAAGCTAAAGAAAAAGTTGAAAAGCTTCGCCAGCCTATGACAGCAGGCGATTGGGTAAAATTTATTATCCTTGTTATTCTTTCTTGCGTTTTCATTGCTCCAATTTTACTTGTTCTTATGAACAGCTTCAAGGGCAAGCTCTTTGTAAGTAATGAGCCTTTCGCCTTCCCTAATGCTGAAAGCTTTGTTGGACTCGATAACTATATTAACGGTATCGAAAAAATCGACTTCTTTACAGCATTCTTTAACTCATTAATTATTACTGTTTGCTCAGTAATTCTTATTATCCTTGCAACATCAATGTGTGCATGGTATATAACCAGAGTTAAAACTTGGTACACAAAGCTCCTTTATGTGCTTTTTGCATTCGCAATGATTGTACCTTTCCAGATGGTAATGTACCCTATGTCATATGTAGCTAATATGCTTCACCTTGACAATATGTTTGGTATTATTATAATTTATCTCGGATTTGGTGCAGGTCTTTCAGTATTTATGTTTGCAGGCTTTGTAAAGAGTGTACCTGTTGAAATTGAAGAGGCTGCTATGATTGACGGTTGCGGACCGCTTCGTACCTTCTTCCTTATAGACTTCCCTATTCTTCGCCCATCAGCAATCACTGTTGCAATTCTTAATGCAATGTGGATTTGGAACGACTACTTGCTTCCAACTCTTGTACTCAGTGATACAAATACCGTGCCTATGGCTATTCAGTATCTCCGTGGCGGCTACGGTTCAATAGATATGGCTGCAATGATGGCTATGCTTGTTCTTGCAATCATCCCAATCATCGTATTCTATCTTGCTTGTCAGAAATACATCATCAAGGGTGTAATGGCAGGTGCCGTAAAGGGTTAATTTTTACAAATTAATAAAAAAATTTAAGTGTGTCGCAAATGTTAAATTTACGACACACTTTATTTTTTAGTAATATTAAATTATAATTCAATTACACCGGAATAAGCATCATACTAAGCGTAAGTATAATTAAAAAGCCAAAATTAAATCCTGAAAACATTCCCAAATAGTATTTAGTTTTTCCGGGATTGTGCTTTGTGTATTCTCTAAATGTAATTAAGCTTGCAAGTGAAGCAATAAGAGTACCGACACCGCCGATATTTACACCTAATAAAAGGTCGTGACTGTTCTGTGTAAACTGAGCAAGCAAAATTGCTGACGGAACATTACTTATTACCTGACACGAAAGAACACTAAAAAGCAGAGTGTTTTTGCTAAGTAAAAATGCAAATAACTGTTGAACTACTTCAATTCTTGCCATATTTCCTGCAAAAATAAAGAAAAACACAAAGGTAAAAAGCAAAGGATAATCAACCATTGTCAAAGCCTTGCGGTCAGCAAAAAACAAAACTATAGGAATTACAACAAGTCCGATTAAGTAAGGAATACCTCTGAACACAATCGCAATTGCCAACGCAAAAAGTGCAGAATATAAAATAGCTTTAGGTATATTAATTTCGGTTTTTTTATCCTCAAGCTCTAATGGTTCAGGTTTTATAAATAAACAGCATAAAGTAATAAGAGCAATAGAAATAATAAACGGCAACAGCATTGTTTTTATAAACTCACCATTAGGAATGTCAAACTTAGTATAAAGATACAGATTTTGCGGATTTCCAAATGGAGTAAGCATACCACCAAGATTTGCGGCTATATTCTGCATAATAAAAGTAAAAGCCATATGTTTTTGCTTACCTGTACTTGACAGCACAAAATAACCAAGAGGCAAAAATGTGAGTAATGCCATATCATTTGCAATAAGCATAGAACCAATAAAGGTTATGTAAACAAGAGCAATAATTGCATAACGGATATTTTTAAACGACTTTACAATCTTTTGAGCAAGAATATAGAAAAAATTAATATTTTTAAATGCACACACAACCGCAAGCACACAAAACAAACAGGTAAGTGTTTTAAAATCAAAATAAGACAAATACTGACTGTCAGGCGGAACAATAAAAGCTGTAATCAATGCCGCCATAGCCGCAATACTCAGCACTATATTTTCCTTTATAACACCAAAAAACGACATAAAGAAATCGCTTAAAAAAGAATATATTTTTTGATTTTTGTCAGGTTTTATCGCAATATCAACAGCTTTCAAAATATAACCACTATCCTATCATAAAATTTCCGCAGAAAATTATATCACAGTTTATAAAATAATACAATCTGCCGAAATTTAAAATTATTTATTCATTTTACTACTTGATTTGCCAAGTATCACCAAAAAAAGCCAATACCTCCACTTAATTTTTGCAGACAACATCGTATACCAAGCATATCCAAGCCCTTTTCTATAAAACAAAAACTATCAAATTACAAACTTAAATTACAACTACATAATTTTTTCCTGACATTATCACAAAAAATTCACAAAATAATGGTATTATAGATTTGAAAAAAGAGGTGATACTAATGGCAATTAAACTTAACGAAAACCAAGCCATCGTACAGAAAATCAAAGAGGGCCTTAAAGCTAAGGGCGGATACTGTCCGTGCAGACTTGAGAAAACCGAAGACACAAAATGCATTTGTAAAGAATTTAGAGAGCAAATGAATGACCCCGATTTTGAGGGCTACTGTCATTGTATGCTCTACTTTAAGTCAAAGGATTAGAAAGGAAGATTGAATATGTCAGTAATTAAAGTTAATCACGGCAACTTTAAAAGTGCTGTTTTAAATAACGATAATCTTGTTTTGCTTGATTTTTGGGCTACTTGGTGCGGTCCGTGCCAAATGATAGCACCTGTTATTGCAGAAATTGCAGAAGAAAATCCCGAATATTTTGTAGGCAAGGTAAATGTTGACGAAGAACCTGAGCTTGCAGAAGCTTTTGCGGTAACAAGTATTCCTACACTTGTTGTTATGAAAAACGGAAAAGTTATCAACAAGGCAATTGGCTTTAGACAAAAGCAGGATATTTTGGCAATGCTTGAGGGTTAAAGCTTTTTCGTGGAATTTTTATTATCTAAGATAAGTATTAAAATATTTACTTTTCTACCCTACTCCACCATCTCCAATACTTTTTCAATCCTTAGTCAACTTTAGAAAAGATAATTTCTTAAAGGGACTTATCAAAACTTAACCCTATACTCTTTTTTAGCTTTTAAAAACGAAATGCAAGTCTACCGCCAAAAGTAGACTTGCATTTTTTCATTTCATAAAACACTCACAATATAATAATATCAGCTTAGCTATGCTCGGGCATAGAAACGCAGACATTACACCGCATTATCTGTACTCACTTATTTATAAGTCTTTGAATTTCAAGAGCTTTTCCAAGGTCGCCGTCAACCTTAAGCTTACCAACGGTAAACGCAAAAATCGGGTCAAGGTTGCCGTGAATAAGCTTTAAAAAATCTTTTGAATCAATTGTAAAAAGTACATCTCTGTCAAAATACTCGTAAGGCTCTACATTTAAAACGCCATTATTAAGTTCAGCGTAAAACTTACCTTCTCCCTCACCTGTCATATTAACCTGTAAAGCAAGGTGGCCGTTGTAATCGCTTACATCTGATTTCATAAATGTTTCTTTAACTTCGTTAAATATCTGAAAAAAATCCATATATATTCTCCATTATTTAAAATCAGTTATTCTGATTTCTTTTGATTTTGCCTGAAGCAGTTTTCGGAAACTCCTCTGTTCTTACAATAAGCTTTGTAATACGCTTATAAAGAGGAATATCAGCATTAACTTCTTCTGTTTTGTTCTCAAATTCTTTTTCAATATCTGTAATGCCTGCCGCATTTACATAATCAAGGTTAGGATAAATTTCTGCAACAATCTTTCCGTCATTGGAATAAATCATAAGCTCTTTGGCAACAAGCCAACCATTGTATTTATTTTCAAGTTCCTCGGGTGATACATTTTCGCCGTTTGAAAGAATAATAAGATTCTTCTTTCTGCCTGTAATAAATACAAAATTATCCTCATCAACATAGCCTAAGTCACCTGTTCTAAGCCACTCACCACTAATTGCTTCTGCTGTAGATTTTTCATCCTTATAGTAACCAAGCATACGACTTTTGCCCTTAACCATAATCTCGCCATCTTCAATCTTTGCTTCACAACCGGGAATAAGTACACCAACCGAAGTCTTTTTAATATAACCCCTGACATTTGCAGATATTCTAGGTGAAAACTCAGTCATACCATAGCCCTGAATAATATCTATACCAAACTCTTTAAACTCATCAATAAGCATTGGATTAAGGTATGCACCGCCACTATAAATAGTGTGTAGTGATGTACCGAACACCTGCTTGGCAATATAAGCCTTTGGAACATCCGGATTTGCTCTTGATGCTTCGCTTATTTTATAGTAAAGTGACTCGATAATCATAGGAACAAGCAAAATTATATCCGGATTAAACAAATTTAAGTTTTTTACAAGTCGCATAATTGAATCGTTAAAGCAACAAATTGCACCTTTACACAAACAAGCAAGTATGTCGCAAGTAAAGCAGTATGCGTGATGCATAGGAAGAACAGAAAGTGTAACTGTACCCACAGGCTCACCCATATCCATACAGGTTGCGTTGTCTGCAAGGCTAGTATGAGAAAGCATTACACCCTTGCTTTTACCTGTTGTGCCTGATGTAAAGAGAATTGAACACATTTTTTCGCTGTCGATTTCAACATCAAATTCACCTGCATTTTCATCAATAAGCTGAGAAAATGACAATGCATCGCTGTTTGAAATTTCGCTTTCCATTGAAATATAATACTTAATCTGAGAACATTGTGCTTTTATTGCTTCAATTCTGTCAGTTAATGTTTTATCAAAAACAAGTGCGGAAATATCTGCACGATTTAAAAGCTCGGCAATATCATCTGCAGGCAATTCTTTATCAATAGGTACAATTACACTGTTGCTGTTGACTGTACCTAAATAAGTAACAACCCAATTATAGCTTGATGCACCTATAACTGCAATATGCTTACCAATTAAATCAAGCTTTTGCAATGTTCTTGAAAAAGCCATAGTATCAGCCTTAACATCATTATAGCTTTTTGCGATAATCTCTTTTTTTACTTTATAACGATAAGCATCCTGTGTACCGTACATTAAAGCCACATCATTAACAAGCTCTTTTAAATTGGCATATCTTTTTGAAGGTTTTACCTTTATATTTTCCATAAAAATCTCCTGTTATTCGCTGATAGATTCAATATAAGCTACTGCCTGACCTACTGTTTGAATTTTCACAGCCTCTCGCTCGTCAATTTCCACATCAAATTCATCTTCAATTTCACCAAGAAAACTCATAAAATCATATGAATTAAAACCAAGGTCATCAATAAACTTTGAGTCCTCTGTAATCTCGTCTGCAGATACCTCTACATAATTTGTAATAAGCTCTTTAATCTGTTCAAACATAAATATACCCTCCGTTAAGCATTTGCAATTATTTCTGCTATTGTTTTATCAGGATTTTGAACACCCTCAAAAATTATTCTTGTAATAAAATAATAAATTTTTTCAAGTTCTTCGTAATTGTACTTTTCTTTCTTATATTCAAAACAGAAATCCAAACCGTTATCAAGTGAACGGTGCATTACTGTAAGATAAAGATTTTGTGCAGCAACGCCATTTGTATACCAATTTGTTTTGTAGCGAATGTCGGGCATATCATCTGAACGCATCGACAATGGCTGATATGTAAGTGTCATTGGCTCGTATGTTTCGCCCCTTGCGTTATTATAGCACTTTGAACGCATAGACATAAATTCAATAGGGTCAAAATTTGCGTGACGGAACACATTATTTTGGCTGTCACGAATTTTACGGCAACCCTCAATAAAGGTTTCATCTGTATTAATAATAGTTCTGCAAGGGAAGAAATGAACTCTTGAACCGCCTGAGCCTTTTTCAAGCAATGTAGCACGACGAGATACTGTGTTTTGAATAGAAACATCAGGCTCATTGTTATTAACCTTTTGCAAGTATGTTCTAACCGCCATAAGTAGCAATGAAGCCATTGAAACTTGATTTTCCTCACAAAATTTTACAAGAACATCTGACGGCTGAGGTTCAAGATGGAACTGTGCAATTTCAGCCTCGCAATTAGCTATACCGTTTACAGCCGCACGCAAATTAGGATTATTCTTTTCTATACGCTCTCGCTCAAGCTTATTGTCGCCTGTAGCATCGTTGTATATAGGCTCTGATTCTTCAAGAAAATCTGTCCAGAACTGTCTGTCCTTTTGCTGTGCCTTTGAATTATTTTCGTATTTTAAATCCTTTTCAAGAGCTTTAACAAAAGACTGTAATGGCTTTGGATATTCATAATCGTACTTTTTACTGCAATAAATTTGAATAACATCTTTAAGGAAAAGCACTATTGCCTGAGCATCGAGCGTCATATGGTCAACAAGTAAATAAACACCCTTAAAGCCGTCTGGCATAGAAATCATAACAACCTTATTCATTGGTGAGTCAAAACGCTCAAAAGGAATAGCTGTCCATTTTTTCATTTCATTTTCTGCATCTTCATATTTCCAATGACCAAACTCAAAAAACGGAATATCTCTTTCCTCTTTATCTGCAATATACTGCTTAACCTCGCCGTTTTCATCCTTAGTAAATCTGATTCTCATACACTCACAACGGTCATATGCCTCGTAAATACTTTCTTTTAAAACATCAAAGTCAATATCTGCTTCGATTGTAAGGCTTGTACCAATGTTAAGTACCTGCTTGAGTGGGCAATACTGAACCGTAAAATAGTGCATTCTCTGAGATGCCACAAGCGGATAAAGTTTTTTTGCCTCTGACATAGTTATACCTCCGTTAAGTATATTTCTTAATCATATTTTTCACTGCATTCTCGTAAAGAGCGGTATCTTTGTAGTAGGACTCTGCATGGTCGGCACCCTTTACAATCAACAATTCCTTTTCAGAATTACAAGCTTTATAGTTTTTCTCTGTCATCCACACAGGAACAAAATCATCAACTTCTCCGTGAATAAAAAGAATCGGAATTTTTGTTTTTGCTACCTCGTTTAAGGTATTAACATCGTTATATCCATAGCCTGCCTTTATCTGTGTCATTTTCTCTGTAACATTCATAATCGGAAACTTTGGAATATGATAGTCACGCTTTAAGATATGAGAAAAAACATCGTATGCACTTGTAAATGCACAATCTGCGATAATAGCTTTTACATTTTTCGGTAAATCCAAACCACTTGTCATCAATACTGTAGCACCGCCCATTGAGTCGCCGTGCAAAAAGATGTTTACATCTTTTCCAAATGTTTCTATTACAAAATCCACCCATTTTACAGCGTCTTTGCGGTCAAGCACACCAAATCCGGTATATTTACCCTCGCTTTCGCCGTGATTACGAGCGTCTATCATAAGAACATTAAAATTCTGCTCATGATAAAATTTTGACATTGCACCATAATCGTTAAGACCTCGGCTTGTATATCCGTGAAAACAAATTACGCAATTCTTGTTATTAGAACATCTAAGTAAAGTGCCGTGAAGCTTTAAACCATCAAATGAATTGATATAAACATCCTCCATAGGCTGCTGAGCAAGCCAAGCTTTACGCTTACGAATAAAATCAAGATGTTGTTCCCACTTAGTATTGGCGTTTATATTATTATCGAGAGTTGCTGTCGGCTTTCGTAATATTGTAAACCTGAAAAAATATCTTGCAGTAAAATAAATTCCAATAAGTGATGCAAGTATTACACCAAGCACAACAAGCAGTATAATAATTTCGGTTTTCATAATTATCACTCCTTATTAAGTATTCCGTTAAGAATTATATCAAGCTCAGTATCAAAAATATGCTTTATTGTATTTTCATCCACCGTTTTCCTTTCAGTAATAACCATTTGCGAAACAAGAAAGGAATTAAGCAATACATAAGCAGTAATCTCGGTGTCAATATCACGAAGCTCACCTGACTTTACGCCAAGCTCAATACATTGTTTTATCATATCAACCCACATAATAACCGATTCATTACCATTTGAAAACTTATTAAGCAAAATAAGTTTGAACATATGAGGCTCATATGCAAAAGCCTCTGACAACATATTAAATACAAGCCTTGTATTTTCAGCAAATGAACGCTCAGGACTTATACAGGAGACCACTGCATCCTTCAAACTGATACTTGTCTGAGTATGGATAGTATTAAGTATTTCTTGCTTATCCTTAAAATAATGATAAACAATACCGGATGAATAGCCTAATTTATCGGTAATTTTTCTGATTGAAAGTGCCCCAAAGCCTTCTTCAAGACCAATTGCAACAGCGGTATCTAAAATAGCTTTTCGTGTTGCTTCGTTTTTCTTTATCTGCCTTTCTCGTCCCATAACCCCACCTGCAATAACGCTGTTTAATTATTAAACGGCGTTTAATTTTCTTGTTATATTTTAGAAAATTGTTTAATACTTGTCAATCGAAAAATGTAAAATTGTTATTTTTCCTATATGATATATAATTTATAACAAATACTATATTGTGTTTTTAGGCACTATACATAATAAACCAACAAATCTAATTTCAGTGATATGTGTATAAAATTCTCAAATACACTCCTCCATAAAAAACTTTGAATAACCAATCAACTTTCTGAAAAAAAATAACCGCTAAAAGCCGAATATAAAATTCAGCTTTTAGCGGTCGTTTAATTTATTTCACTAAAATCCGGTATAAGCCTTTACTTAATCATCACTCTTTTCTTTAAAAGCAAAAAAGCGTTGTCCTATATAGTTAAATGCAACAAACAAGCAAGAGCCTGTAATCATTGAAGCATTGCCGGCAAAGGTTTCTACACTCCAACCAAACATTGTTATTGAATTTGCAAGGCAGAACCACTCCACCAACGGCAACGCAATAACATTTGCAAGTGTAAAACAAACTGCAATATTCACAGCAAATCTTACAACAGGCTTCCAACCCTTTTCCTTATTCTTAAATGTAAAATATTTATTCAAGAAGTAGCTTATTACACTTCCTATAATCATACCGATGATTGACGAAACCCATACATTTGTATGAGCAAGATTGAACAGCAAAAATTTTAGTCCCTCACCTATAAGTGTATTAATTAAGCCTACTGCGATAAACTTCCAAAATTTTATATCGAAAAATTGCTTTAAAAATTCCAGCATTAATTATTTTCCTTTTCTTCGTTGTTTTCTTCCTCGAAATTTGAGAATTTGGTAATATAAATAGGTCTGTCCTTAGTTTCCATATAAATTCTGCCGATATATTCGCCAAGAATACCTATTGACATTTCTGTAATACCACCAAGGAACAGTACCGCACACAAAGTGGTAACATAGCCCGGGGTAGTAATTCCGGTGCGTATTGTTTGAATAATTGTAATCAAAATATAAATAAGTGAAATACCAAAAATTGCTCCACCCATAAGTGCAGTAAATCTGAGCGGTGCAACCGAGAAGCAGGTTATACCGTCAATTGCATATTTTAAAAGGCTTGAAAATTTCCAAGTAGTCTTGCCAAGCTGTCGTTCAACTGTTTTAAATGAAATCCACTTAGTATCAAAACCAACCCAAGAAAAGATGCCTTTAGAAAATCTTTGTACTTCGGCAAGCTCCATAATTGAGTCTACCATCTGTCGTGTCATCATTCTATAGTCCATCGCACCATATGGCATTTTTACATCAGTAAGCTTGTTTGAAAGAGCAAAGAAAAGCTTTGAGAATAAACCTCTGAAAATACCTTCGCCCTCTCGCTCATCACGCTTGGTAGCACAACAATCGTAGCCCTCGTTTTCCAAAGCCTCAATCATTTTAGGGAAAAGTGACGGCGGATGCTGTAAGTCAGCGTCCATTACAACTACATAGTCACCTGTAGAATGTTGCAAACCTGCATACATTGCCGCCTCTTTACCAAAGTTTCTTGAAAATGAAATATATTTAATATTATCAAATTTTGCGGCAAGCTTTTTCATAACAAGATATGTTTTGTCACGACTGCCATCATTAACAAGTATATATCTAAATTTATAACTTGGGAGGGTTTCAATAACCTTATTTGTTTCAAGCACAAAATGCTCAAGACCCTCCTCTTCATTATAACAAGGAACAATTAAATCTATGAGTTTCATATAACCACCCTTTCAAATATTAATTATATCAAATAAAACTTAAAAAGTCTATTTTTTTTGAAAATTTGTGATATTTTTTTATTTACCTAAACAAAAAAATGTGATATTATTATTAATAAGTATTCTATAATAATTAATACTGTTTTAGCGGAGGTTTTTATTTTATGGCAATGACAAAAACAAAGAAAAAACCGGCCGCAAGGTTTGCTGAAAAGCCGACAGAAGCAATTGTTAAGCCTCCTAAAAATGGCTTGCAAAAATTTTTATCGGACAATCTTTTCATTATCCTTGCATTTTTAGTGCCGTTCGTGCTAATGGTTACAGCTTTTGGACTTATGCAAGTATCACCATTTGGCGACAAACAAATTCTTGTAACTGACCTTTGGCATCAGTACTATCCGTTCCTTGTTGATTTTCAGGAAAAGCTCAAAAACGGAGAGTCGTTGTTTTGGTCGTGGACTCAAGGAACAGGTGTAAACTACTTTGCACTTATGTCTTACTACCTTGCAGGCCCAATGAACTTTTTATCCGTGTTCATTCCTTGCGAATGGCTACGAGAATTTTTAATGTTCTCTGTTTCGGCAAAGGTTGCCCTTGCAGGTTGCTTTATGGCTGTATTTCTTCGTAGTGTATACAAGAAAAACGACTTTTCTCTTGTTGCGTTCGGATGCGGTTTTTCATTCTGTGCATTCTTTATGGGCTATTACTGGAACACAATCTGGCTTGATACCGTTTGTATCACACCACTTGTCGCTTTAGGTATTGTAAAGCTGCTTACTGAAAATAAATTCCGTCTTTACACGGTTATGCTTGCTGTATCACTTCTTTCAAACTATTATATAGGTCTTTTCACCTGTATTTTTGTATTGCTTATATTTATTGCATACAGTATTGCAAAATGGGACGGCTTTAAGTCTTTCTTTGAAAAGCTTTTCAAAACAGGCGTATTTTCACTTTTAGCAATAGGAATTACTGCTTTCTTCCTTTTACCTGCATTTTTTGCATTACAAAATACAAATGCATCGGGCAGTTCTTTCCCATCTTCTTTTGCAATTAATATAGGTAAAACAAATGATTTAATTGGCGTTCTTACAGCAATGAAAGAAATTATGTCAAACTTCATAACCTTTATTTCGCCTGCTACAAAGGCTTCCGAGGCACTTCCAAATATTGCTTGTTCAACTGCCTCACTCGTTTTAGGTATACTTTTCTTTACATCCAAAAAAATCACACTCAAAGAAAAGATTGTAGACCTTTGCCTTATCTTATTTATGCTTATCAGCTGTGTTATCAGACAGCTTGACTACATTTGGCACGGTTTCCACTTTACAAATATGATTCCGTACCGTTTTTCATATCTTGTAAGCTTTGTTTTGGTTGTTATGGCATTCAGAGCATTTATGCTTATAGATTTTTCATCTCATTGGGATATTATAATTGCCGCACTTGGCTCAACCTTGTTTATTCTTATTTCAATCGGAACTCAGGAATCACACGCAATTTTAGGTACAACGATCATTTCGCTTGTAATCTGCATTGTTTTGTTCCTATACACAAAACGCATTATTCCAAAACAGGTGCTGTTGATAATACTTTCAATTGTAATGATTGGCGAAAGCGGAGCTACCGCATATATTGGCGTTAAAACTACAACTGTAACAAGTACATATGACTACCCCAGAGGCGGAGAGTCTACAGCTCAGATTATTGAAAAAATGGACGAGCTTGAGGCAAATACTCCTGAGATGTGGCGTGCAGAAACAACTTCTACACAAACACTCAACGACGGCTCACTCAATAAATATAACGGCTTGTCAATGTTCAACTCAATGGCAAATGTTAATATGACAAAGTTTTTCGGCAACTTTGGTATGAAGGGTTGGAACAGCGGTAACCGTTACACCTATGCAGAAAGCTCACCTGTCACAAATACATTTATGAATTTGAAATATATAATTTCTCGTGACGGAAATTATTACAACACTTACAACCTTGAAGAGGTTGATATGGTTGGTGTTGAAAAGCTTCTTCGTAACAAACATTATATTCCAATGGGCTTTATGGTAAATACAGGCTTGCTTACTTGGGATATTAACGAAAACGAACAACAGTTTAATCCTTTTGACCAGCAGTCAGCATTTTTCCGACTTGCGACAGGTGTACACGAGGATATATACACCCCACTTGAGGTAGTAAGTCAGGGTCATACAGAATATAACCTTTTCCCTGTAAATAAAACCTCATACGGAAATTACACTTATAGCTGTACAAACACTACAGTTAAGCCACATCTTAAATGGAACTACGAAGCCCCTTCAGACGGTTGGTATTGCTTCTATGCTAATATTACAAATGAAGATAACATTACAGTTATGGTTAATGATACTGCACTAACCAATACATTTAATATGGACCGTTCATATATTGCAAGTATAGGCTACTGTGCTAAGGGCGACAAGATTTCCGTATACAGCGACCTTGACGAAGGTGCATCAGGCACAGCTAAGGTATATGTAAACAAGTTCAATGATGATATCTTTGAAAAGGGCTACGAGAGAATCAGCAAAGATGTTATGGAAACAACCTATCTTTCAGGCTCTGAAATGGACGGAAAAATTACTGTAAGTGAAGACGGTTTATTCTACACCTCTGTTCCTTATGAAAAAGGTTGGAAAGCTTATGTTGACGGCAAAGAGGTAGAAATCACACCTGTTGGCAATGCACTCCTTGCATTTAAGCTCAGCAAAGGCGAACATACTATTAAGCTTCAGTATTATCCTAATGGCTTCTGGCCCGGTCTTGCAGTTTCGCTAACTTGTCTTACTATTTTTGCTCTTATATGGGTTTATACCTATGTAATCAAGAAAAAGAAAGTTAAAACCGTAACTCCTGCCACTATATCAGAAGCTTCGGATACTACAGAAACAGATAAAAAATAATAATTTATGAACAAGCCTGTTTTAAAAAACAGGCTTGTTATATCTAAGGGGAATTTTTATATGACCAAAGGTGAAATTGCAAAGAAAAATTTTGAAAGCGGTATGAACTGTGCACAAGCCGTAATATCTGCTTTTTGTGAGGATTTCGGTTTTGATGCTAAAACTGCAATGATGATTTCTGCACCATTTGGCGGTGGAATGGGTCGATTAAGAGAAGTATGCGGAACAGTCAGCGGTATGTTTATGGTGCTTGGACTTTTTGAGGGTGATACAAACAAAACTGCACTTTACAAAGATGTTCAACAGCTTGCCGATAAATTTAAAGAAGACAATGGCTCTATTATCTGCCGAGAGCTTCTTGGGCTTCGCATAAACGGCAAGGATAACCCTATTCCGCAAGAGCGAACAGACGAATATTATAAAACTCGTCCTTGCTCCGAGCTTTGCAGATATGCTGCAGACCTGATAGACAAATTTATTCAAGAGAGGAGCTAAAATAACTATGCTTAGAGAATTAAGAGAGCAGTATAATTATTACTATGTTGACGGTCATTTCAATTTAAACGACTTAATCATTACAATTGTATTT
This sequence comes from Ruminococcus sp., assembly GCA_036310085.1. Classification (GTDB taxonomy): domain Bacteria; phylum Bacillota; class Clostridia; order Oscillospirales; family Acutalibacteraceae; genus Ruminococcoides. Next base: position 1,595 of record JAXJSN010000090.1, on the reverse strand, counting down.
GCAATGTTTTCAGTTGCATTTATAGCAATTTACTTTATAGAAGGCGTTTCTGACCCTGATTTTGAGTCAATGATGATGTTAATTATGCCTATATTTATGCTTCCGTTTGTTATTTTCTATATTTACAGAATTATAAAAATAGTTATGTTCAAAAGAAAATTCAAGCTTTTTACAGAAAAAGGAACAGCTTTACAGGGCATAATTACCGGTGAAAAAGAGGGCAAGAAAATATTTGAAGATAAAAATACTGGTATTGAACGCTATTTTTATCATCCTGAAATTATGGTAAGAAAAGGCAGTGAGGAAATTTTATATAAATCAAAGTATGCCGTTAATAATTCGTACCGTTACGCTCTTGAATCTGAAATAGTAGGTGTTTATGAATACAAAGGAGAATATCTTATTTACGATGTACAGCTTGCTGAAACAGAATTTTCAAGCATAAACACATTCGGAAAAACTACAGATGAAGATAAAGCCATAATAATCGTTAGTGCCCTATCAACAATAGTTCCTTTACTAATTGTATTATTAAGAAGATTTCTCATCTATACAAACTAGCAAGTGCTGAGCACCAATTCGTGCAGACAGCATCATATAATTTTAACAATCTTTGCCCAAGCGTTATCGAGCAATTTCCTATCAAAGTAAAAAACACTCTTATGTCAGTTAGACAAAAGAGTGTTTTTTTGTATTAAAATCAACCTTTAAAGGAGCTTATTTATTAAATTTTACGCTTCAACAACAATACAATTAGCTATTTTCAGCAGTTCTTTTCTTGAAGACACACCAAGCTTTGAGTAAATATTTTTATTGTGGTATTTAATCGTATTTTCTTTTATATTAAGACTCTCCATAATATCCTTAGTTCGGTTGCCTTTGAGATAAAGTGAATATATTTCCTTTTCTGTTGGCGTTAAGGTGTAGAGTCTTGATTTAAAATACTCACATTTTAAACTAAATTCTTCATCAGCAGACACTTCTTGTTCCGTTAAAATTATCTCGTCAGTCGATACTGCTTCTTCTGTTGGCATTTTTATCTCAGGTTTAAACTCAGGTGTTTTTTCAACCGCAACAACAGGAATAATTTTCGGTTCAGCTATTGCAGGAATGTGATTTTCAGTATGTTCCTGAATTAGGAGATTGAGCATAAGCAAAAATATTTCGCTTATTATGTATGAAATTGAAAGAAATTCAAGGTCAACCTTAACAAACTGCTCAAACAACCATACGCCAATATTCACAAACACCGCAGTAGCAATAATACTTGCGTGAATTGGTGAGTTGATTTTCTTTTTCATACAACTAAAAACAATAACCGCAATCATAGCTAAGAAATATCCAATGAGATAATATAGGTAAATGCAATGCCAACTGCCATACGCCTTATCGAGTACCGAAACGCCGTTTACAGTTTTAAGCGATACGGATTTATAGTATATATCAAGATACACCGGACTTGCGGCAATAATAAATACCACCGAGCTTATAAGAATAAGCGGAAACGGCAACCATTTTTTATATTCAATTTTACAAGTGTTCAAAATAATCATAAACATTGCAAGCGGAAGAAAAACAGAACCTAAATATGAAAT
>JAXJSN010000089.1:0-5484 GCA_036310085.1 Ruminococcus sp. | reverse complement strand
GGTGTAGATGTGCTTCCCGAATATCGCAGAAAAGGAATTGCTTCTGCAATAACAAGCAAACTGACAATAGAAATACTAGAGCGAGGCAAAGTTCCGTTTTACTGCTGTGCGTGGTCAAATTTAAAATCCGTAAAAAACGCACTCAAAAGCGGATTTCGCCCTGTGTGGGTGGAAATGACAGTAAAACCCACTTTGCTTGTAAATGAAATGAACAGATAATTATTTATGAATAAAATTTGAACATTTAACACATTTTCAAATAATACGGCAAAGAAAAAAGCGGGATGTATCCCGCTTTTTTTGCTTTAAATTTAAGTTTATTATCCAAGTATTTCCTTTAATAAATACACTCTGTTAAATGGAAAAGAAAAATAATATCCATCTACAAAATCCTTTGTATAATCCATTATTTCTCTTGCAATCGCAATACCTACTGCTTCGCCCTCTTCTTTTGTGGCATTTTCTGAATAACGGCTTACAATTTCGTCAGTTACATTTATACCTGTTATTTCATTTTTCATAAACAAGGCATTTTTTCGACTGATAAGCGGCATAATTCCGCACAAAATTCTTGCCCCTGTTTCCTCTTTAATTATACGGATACGGTCAGCATCTTCTTTTGTAAAGGCTGGCTGAGTAAGAAAAAACTCTGCTCCTGCCGCTATTTTTTTATTCACTCGCTTAATCTCAAGTTCAATTCTTTTTCTTCCTTGATTTATAGCTCCACCATAGCAAAGCGGTTTATCGGTAAATACTTCTTCGTTCATATCGCTTGCAATCTTCATAAGTCCAACCGAGTCAAAATTAAATACAGATTTAACTGTAGCCCTCGCCATAGTTGGAATAGGGTCGCCGGTAATAATAAGCATATTATTTATATCATTAATGTGCGAACCCAAAAATATTGAACGCATCGCAATTGCATTTTTATCTCTGCAACAAATATGAGGCATAACATCAAGCCCTGTTGAATACTTAACCTTTTGAGCCATAAGTACAGAGTCTGTTCTAGTTCTGCCTGACGGCGAATCAGGAAAAGTAAGCACATCAACATTGTGCTGTGCAAGAAAATGTGCCGCTTGCAATATCTTCTCATCATCTGCGTTAGCAGGTGGGGCAAGCTCGACTGCTATAAGCTTTTTATTTTTCAGTGTTCCGTCTTCATTATAAATAAAGCCGCTTTTTTTAATAATTTTTTCTTCCTTATGGCTAACCTCATTTGATAAAATCTTTTCGCTTTGTTTAAGCTCTGCCATATCCGAAAGCTTTTGTATAAAACTCGGATTTGTACCGCAACAGCCACCGATAATGTCAACTCCTGATGCAGCTATTTCGCTTACCTTTAATGCAAAATAATCGGCATTGTCAGTAAAACAAATTCGGTTACGGATTCGCTTAGGATATCCTGAATTTGGCAACGCAACAATAAACTTGCCGTTATTAAGGTTGATATTTTCTAAAATCTTCTGCATATGAGCAGGACCAACGCCACAATTAAATCCTACGGCATCAATCTCTTTTACGCCTGCCGCATCACGAATAAGTCTTGATGCACTTTGCCCTGAATTGCTGTAACCAAACTGATTAACAGAAAACTGGACTATAACAAAAACATCACTTTCGGACTTTATCCGACGAATTGCAGGTAAAATTCTTTCTGTATCTGAAAAAGTTTCAAATGTAAGAATATTAACATTTTGCTCTGTAAAAGTTTTTGCAAGCTGATAATATTCCTCCTCAATTGTTTCATTATCAATAGTTCCATCATTAGGAATTGAACCAATATCACCAGCAATAAATATATCTTTTCCGCTTTTATTAACGGCATTTTTTGCAAGACCAATCGCTAAACAGATATTTTTCATAATGCTGTCTAAATTATCATTTAGCATAACTGTATTGCTTGCAAATGTATTCGTTCTGATAAGTACCGCACCGCTTTCAATATACGATAAATGTATTTCTTCAACTCTTTCGGGGTGCATTAAGTTTGCAAGCTCAGGAATATCGTTAGTTTTATACTTATCTGCATAATATGTACCGAATGAACCATCAGCAATTATTTTATTAAATTTAAGGTACTGTCTAATATTCATTTACAAACACCTCATTTCATAATCATTATACTATCATACTCTAAAATCAATGTCAATTACAGAAAGCTCTTAATACACCTTTTTAATAAAAGCTATGTTCATTATTAATATTGCACTAGTTATACATATATTCAATTACAATATTAATCATTTTGCTGTATTTACAAAAAAATATTGACAAGTTTACTGTGCATATGTATAATACAGCTATGCACAGTAAACTTGTCAAAGGAGATAAAAACATATGAATAAACAAGAAATACTTGAAATGGCAGTAAAAGAAAATGAATACTCTTACGATGAGCGAGAGGAAGCAATTATCGAAAAAGGTGCAGGCTGGGCAATGGTTATAGGAATGTTAGTATGTTTTATACTTGTATTTTTAGGTATCCATATTTTCGACGCACCCGAAGTCAGCGTAACATCACTTTTAATGTTCTTATCAATGGATGCTTGCAACAACTTTTTCATTTTCTCGCAACTAAAAAAGCGTAAATATTTAGTTAAAGGGATAATAAATGGAGTAGAAATCATCATCTTTGCTATACTCTTAATTTACTTATTATGTAATCAGGTGTAATTATGGATGAAAAACTAGTCTTAAAAAACAACTTAAAAGAAGCTCGCGGCGAAAAAGGACTATCACAACAACAGCTTGCAAATATGATTGGTGTGTCACGAAACACAATAAGTTCAATTGAAACAGGACAATTTAACCCCACCGCAAAGCTTGCTTTAATCTTGTGTATTGCATTAGACAAGAAATTCGAGGAATTATTTTATTTTTGAATTAATAATTTACTTTATCAAGCAAGCTATTAACCTTATTCTTTATTAATACTTCTACTTTATCTAAAAATTCATCAACATGTACCGCTTTGAAGATAAGAATTCTCACTCTATCAATAAAAGCACAACATATAAAAATAGCAACAGCAAAGCCTAAAATCATAAAAATCATTGTTATTTCATTATAATTATTCACAAAGGAAAACCTATCTTTTATCATCATTTCTCTTACATATATATTATCATGAATTAAATAAACTGAAAACGCCGTTGGAGATAAAAATGAAATTATCATTTTCATAGTTTTATTTATATTAAGTTTTGCAAAAACTAACAATAACGCTACTGAGTAAACAAGCATTGTTATTGAAGAATATGATAGAAACATATCTTCACTGATAAAAGGCAAACTGATACCACTAAAATGCAAACCAATTTTTGTTACAAAAGTTATTAATACAGAAACTACAATCAAAACTGTACTCTTCGAAAATGGAACTTTGTCAACCAAATTCAATTTTTTTGTAATAGCACCTATCAAATATAACATAATGAACCATAGAAAACTAAAACCATTATCAAAATTTATTAAATTAAACATTGATAAAAAAGTAAATAAAAAAATCAAATAAAATGTAATTGTCAACATTTTATTATTTGCTTTATGTACAAAACAATTTAGCATTGGTGATACTAAAATCATTAATATATATTTTGAAAAAAACCAATATCTGCTAGACAAAACCGGAAAACATGATCCTATAACCGCATTTGCGTCTATTATATCCGGATAAAACACTTTAAAAATAATACAAATTATAACACTATAAAACAAAACAGTTAAAAACAAAGATAGTACACTTTTTATTTTCGGATAATACCTATCATCTCTATACCCCACAAAACCTGAAATTAAAACAAAACAATTCACCGCCGGATACGCTATTATATTAAGCAAGTTCGCTATTGTAAAACCAAGACCAGAGTCTGTTGTATATAAAATATTGCCATGACCTAAAATATGCAATATAATTACACCAAGCATACTCCCTATTCTAAGTACATCAATTCCATAAATTCTTTTGCTCATAATTACCCCCATAAATTCATTTTGAATATAATATCATATTGAATAAAAAAAATAAAGCACATTCATTAAGATAACCTCAAGATATTTGTAGGATATTGTTAATATATTATGCAAAACAAATCACAGAGCTTAAAACATAAATTAAGAATTTGAATATCACCCCCATTAATCACGATAACTTATCGCTTAGCTTGCTCATTATATAGTCATAATTATCGCAATTATGCGGAATTAAGCAATTGGAGCAATCTTTAATTTTGTTATTAATCAAAGTATAATTTCCGCCACAGTCAGGTAGAAAATAAAGCGGACAAAAACAAAACAAGCAATTAAAATTGTCGTCATTTTCTACCTTATGGCAAGGAAAGTATTCACAATCGTTATTTTTGAAAAATTTTGAACAGTTCTTCATAGAAAACTCCTGTTATTCAATCAAACCATATTTTACTTTTATTCGGTCGAGTTTTTCAAGCATTGGCTCTGCTACAAGCATAAGGAACAATGCAGTTGAAAAACCGTGAATTAAATCCATCGGCAAACCTGTTACATAATAGGTAAGCAACATTTCAACACCTAATGATTGAGGCGAGGTTAGTAAAGCCGCTGCGGGATTCATTATACCACCATAAATTACAATTGCACACATTGCTCCAAATACTGCAAGTGACAATCTGGTTCTTCTGAGCAAACCTTTTTTAAACAGCACACCTGACAAAAATCCAATTATTCCCATTGCAAACATCTGCCATGGTGTCCACGGTCCTTGCGAAAACAGCATATTTGATGTAAGCATTGTAACAGCACCTACTAAAAATCCTGTTTCTCCGCCCAAAGCAACACCTGCAATAATTGTAAGTGCAAGTATCGGCTTAAACTGCGGTAGCATAAAGAACAGGCTTCGCCCTGCGATACCAATCGCACACAGCACAGCTATTGTAACCAGTTCTCTTACTTTTGGTTTTCTGCTCTCAAAAACAAGCACAAACGGCAACATACATTCTAGTAGTACAAGCAAGGCAATTATATTGTAGTAATCATCAAAATAGAATATTCCGCTAAAAATTGTTAGAGGTATGAAAAGCAAAATTGAAACTGATGCTGCAATCGTTCGTTTGTTAAGTTTTCGATGTTTTCTATCTGTTTGCACCATAACAGGCGGTTCACTTCTTCGTCCAATTGACAAAATAAATACCGTCAAAGCTACAAACAAAATAACATACAATTTCAGTTGCTCGAAGCCTTGTTGACTTATCCCTGACAAATTAACAATAGCTGAAAGGTCTGTTATTCCTGTTGCGTACAAAAAGATTGCAAAGGCAACGAAAATTGAACCGCAAGCTAAAAGCTTTCGCCACAAAGGCAGAGGCTTAGGCTTAAAGCTTACACTTTCTTTTGAAACTTTTGGAAGTGGTGGTATTGTTTCATTATCTGCAACTTCTTTTTTGATTTTCACACCACAGCAATATGTTATATCCTCAACAGTTACAGCTTTAGGTATAAGATGTCGTG
>JAXJSN010000088.1:0-10256 GCA_036310085.1 Ruminococcus sp. | reverse complement strand
CCTTTCCGGACAAAAGCGTCGAAGCAATGGCATATGTCAAATTCCAACCCGAAAACGCCGCAACCTATTCCCCAACCCAAGGATTTGCCTCAGGAACAATGTACCCAACGCTTAACAAGCCATTTTACGGAGGAAAGTGCGGTGTGCACTATGACTGAAAGAGAAATACTCCTTAAAAAAATATCAACCTATCAGTTCGCAATACTCGATTTGCAAATGTTTTTAAATACACATCCTAATGATAAAAAGACTTTAGAAAAAGTAAGCGAGTATAAAAAGGCACTTGCACCCCTAGTTGAAGATTACGAAAAAAAATACGGAATGCTAACAAAGCGTCAATCTGCTGAGGGTAACTGGCATAGATGGATTAAAAATCCGTGGCCATGGGAAAACGAGGAGGATGACTGATGTTTGTATATGAAAAGAAACTGCAATACCCTGTAAACATTAAGCAAACAAACCCCAAGCTTGCAAAAATAATTATAACACAATACGGTGGTCCTGATGGCGAATTAGGTGCTTCACTTCGTTATTTAAGCCAGAGATTTACAATGCCGTTGCCTGAACTAAAAGGCACACTTACCGATATAGGTACAGAAGAACTTAATCATCTTGAAATGATAGGTGCAATTGTATATCAGCTTACAAAAAATTTAACCGAAGAAGAAATAAAAAAAGCAGGCTTTGAAGACTATTTTGTTGACCATACAACAGGAATATATCCGCAAGCCGCCGCAGGTGTACCCTATACAGCCGCATCAATGCAGGTAAAAGGCGACCCAATAACAGACCTCCACGAAGATATGGCGGCAGAACAAAAGGCACGAACTACCTATGATAATATTCTTAGATTCTGCGATGATTACGATGTAAAGGATGCCATAAGATTTTTAAGAGAACGAGAAGTAGTTCATTATCAGCGATTTGGCGAAAATTTAAGACTCTTAACCGACAAGCTCGATGAAAAGAATTTTTATGCATTTAACCCGTCATTTGATAAAAAATGCTTTAAAAATCAAATGAAGAAAAAATAATGCGAGTGACTCGCATACAGTTCGTATAAACTGCACTTTATAAAACAAAAAACTTCCTTTCAAGCTTTAGGATTATATTCCCATAATTGCTTGAAAGGAAGTTATCTTTTTAAATATAATTAAATTTACAGCTTATTTATATCAGCATCTGTAATCATATGGTAGCCGGCTTTCTCCAATGCAGATTCTGCACGGTTATTATCTGCTACTCTTAAAACCACATAAGCGTGTTTTTCGGTTCTTGCCATAAATGCATAAAGATATTCTACATTAATATCTTCTTTATCAAGAACAGCTAAAGCTGTAGAGAGCTTACCCGGAGCATCACCAATTTTAACGCCAACAACATCTGTAATCTTTAACAAATAGTCCTTTTCGCCAAGGACTTTAGTAGCTGTTTCATTATCGTTTACAATAAGACGGAGTATACCGAACTCTTCGGTATCTGCAATAGAAAGAGCACGGATATTAACCTGATGCTCAGCAAGAGTTTCAGTAATTTCAACAAGGGCACCCTTTTTGTTTTCTACAAAAATATTGAGCTGTTTCAATGACATAACACACTAACTCCCTTCTTAATCGTGTAACTTACGCTTATCAATAACTCTTACAGCCTTACCTTCACTTCGAACAATAGATTTAGGAGCTACAAGGTGTACTGTAGGATTGATTCCAAGCATTGTCTTCATAGCGTTAGCAAGAGCTTTTTCTTTTGCTGTAACGCCGCCTACTGTATCGGTAAACTGATCAGCGTTCATTTCAACATTAACATCAAATGTATCGGTATTGCCCTTACGGTCAACGACAATCTGATAGTTAGGCTGATAGCCTTCATTTAACAGAACAGTTTCAATCTGGCTTGGGAATACATTTACGCCACGAATAATAAGCATATCGTCACTTCTACCCATCGGCTTAGCCATTTTAATAAGAGTACGACCACAAGAACACTTTTCACGAGAAAGCACACAAATATCTCTTGTGCGATAACGAAGAAGCGGAAAAGCTTCTTTGTCAAGAGCAGTGAACACAAGCTCACCCTTACTGCCCTCAGGTAAAACTTCACCTGTATCAGGGTCAATAATTTCAGCTAAGAAATGGTCTTCATTGATATGCATACCTGACTGCTCACTACATTCAAAAGCAACGCCAGGACCTGATGTTTCAGTTAATCCGAATATATCGTATGCCTTTATACCTAAAGATTTTTCAATGCCACGACGCATTTCTTCTGTCCAAGGCTCTGCACCAAATATACCTGCCTTAAGAGGAATATTCTCAGGCTTTATACCCATTTCTTCAAGAGTTTCAGCTATATATGCCGCATATGAAGGTGTACAACACAGAATTGTAGCATTAAGGTCTTGCATAAACTGAATCTGTCGTTCAGTATTACCTGATGACATTGGAAGAGTAAGACAACCTACCTTATGTGAACCACCATGAAGTCCTGCTCCACCTGTAAAAAGACCATAGCCATAAGCAACCTGACAAACATCTTCTTTTGTGCCGCCTGCCGCAACAATAGCTCTTGCACAGCAATCTTCCCACAAATCTACATCGTGCTGAGTATAGAAAGCTACAACCCTGCGACCGGTTGTACCTGATGTAGAGTGAATACGCACACATTCAGATAAAGGTTTTGCCAAAAGTCCATAAGGATAAGCATCACGAAGGTCAGCCTTTGACAAAAACGGAAGCTTATAAAGATCCTCTATACCTTTAATATCGTCAGGAGTAACACCTTTTTCCTCCATTTTTGCACGATAATAAGGAACGTTTTCGTAAACATGCTTAACCTGTTTTACAAGTTTTTCTGATTGAAGCTTTTTTATATCTTCAACAGGCATTGTTTCAATGTCTTTCTGATAGTAATTCTGCATTTTATCGCCTTCTTTATTTAATAAAAATTTAGTAAATCAGTTATTATAACCTAATTCAAAAGCTACTTTGTTCATTTCAACAAATTTTGGAGCAACTGTATTTTCAATTGCTTTTATCCAGCTTTCGTATGGTATATCAAAGTACTTTGCAGCTTTACCCATAAGAACAATATTAACAGCCTTTGGAGTACCTGCCTGAACCGCAAGAGAAAGAGCATCCATTTTTTCAACGCTTAATCCTTTTGCTGAAATTTCTTCAAGAACTTCTGTTGGATATTCAGCCGCACCGATAATAACCGGCATTGGGTCAATCTGCTGTGTATTAACAACAATAGTACCATCTTTTTTAAGATACTTTGCGTATCTTGCAGCTTCTAATTTTTCAAAAGCAATGATAATATCTGCTTCACCCTCAGTAACAACAGGTGAATAAACCTTATCACCAAATCTTACATAAGTAACAACAGAGCCGCCACGCTGGCTCATACCATGTACTTCGCTTACTTTTACATCATAACCTTCGTCCATAAGCAAACGACCGAGGAGTTTTGATGCAAGCAAACTACCCTGTCCGCCTACACCGACAATCATAATACTTTTTGTATCCATTTTTTACTCCTCCTTAAACTATAGCATCAAATGCACAAAGCTGTTTACATACACCACAGCCTACGCACAATGTATTATCAATTTTAGCTTTACCGTCCTTTAAGCTGATAGCAGGACAACCTAACTTCATACAACGCTTACAAGACTTACACTTATCAGCATCAACATTAAGTGATGGCTTTGCTTTAACAGATTTTAAAAGAACACAAGGACGACGAGAAATAATTACTGATGGTTCTTCTACTGCAAGCTCTTCCTTAACAGCGGTTTCGCAAGCGTTAAGGTCATAAGGATCAACAACTCTTACTCTGTTAATACCAAGTGCCTTACAAAGTTCCTCGAGATTAACTTTTGCCGCAGGATCACCCTTTATGTTATAACCTGTTGTAGGATTCTGCTGATGACCTGTCATACCTGTAATAGAGTTATCCAGAATAATAACAGTTGAATTTGTAGCATTATAAGCTACATTTACAAGACCTGTCATACCTGAATGCATAAATGTTGAGTCACCAATTACAGCAACTGACTTTTTCTCAGTTTCTGCTCCTCTAGCCAAATTAAATCCATGTAAGCCGGAAATAGATGCACCCATACAAAGAGTTGAATCAAGAGCATTAAGCGGAGCAACTGCACCTAATGTATAACAGCCGATATCGCCGTGTACAGTTATTTTATTTTTAGAAAGTGTATAGAACATACCTCTGTGTGGACAACCTGCACACATCATCGGAGGACGCATTGGGATTACAGAATCTGCACTTACACCAACCTTATCATTTATTCCGAAAGCAGTAGCAATAGTTTGCTGTGAAAATTCGCCTAAAATAGAGAACATTTCTTTACCAACAACTTCTATTCCTAAAGCTTTTACATGATTTTCAATAATCGGATCAAGTTCTTCAATAACATAAAGCTTCTTAACCTTTGAAGCAAAGTCTTTAATTAACTTTACCGGAAGTGGGTTTGGCATACCAATTTTAAGGATACTAGCTTTATCGCCCATAACTTCTTTAACATAAAGGTATGAACAGCCTGAGGTGATAATACCGATTTCGTCGCTGTTATACTCAACAGTATTATACACACAATCTTCTGCAAACTCAGTAAGCTTAGCAGTTCTTTCTTCAACGATAGGATGCTTTCTGATAGCATTACCCGGCATCATAATATATTTCTGAGGATTCTTTTCATAATCCTTAAGTACAGCCTCTGTCTTTTCTGATAATTCAACAATAGACTGGCTGTGAGCAATTCTTGTACACATTCTGAGTAATACAGGTGTATCGTATTTCTCGGAAAGCTCAAAAGCTGACTTTGCAAAATCATAAGCTTCCTGTGAATCTGATGGTTCAAGCATTGGAATTTTTGATGCAATAGCATAATGACGAGAATCCTGCTCATTTTGTGAAGAATGCATTGCAGGGTCATCAGCTACACAAATAACCATACCACCTGTAATACCTGTATAAGATAGTGTAAAGAGTGGGTCAGCTGCAACATTTAAACCAACATGTTTCATAGCACACGCTGAACGAGCACCTGCTAAAGACGCACCGTAAGCTACTTCGCAAGCAACCTTTTCATTAGGTGCCCACTCACTGTGGATATCGTCATATGTTGACAAAAATTCTGTAATTTCTGTGGATGGTGTACCCGGATAACTGGAAACTACACCCAAACCACCATCATGTAAACCGCAGGCAACAGCCTGGTTACCAATCAAAAGTTTTTTCATATCTAAACCCCTTTTTAATTATGAATTTATCTATATATTAAGATTTATTCTGTGAATCTACAAGACCTTCTGCTCCGTAAAGCTTTCTGAGCTTTGGTTTTTCAATTTTACCTGTCGGATTACGAGGCACATCGGCAAAAATTATGCGACGAGGTCTTTTATAACGAGGTAATTCAAGACAAAATTCGTTAATTTCCTCTTCCGTACAAGTCATATCCTGCTTTAATTCAATAATAGCAGTTGCAATTTCACCAAGACGAGCATCGGGCAAACCGATAACGGCAACATCTTTAATTTTACTGTGAGAAGCCAAAAAGTTTTCTATCTGCACAGGATAAAGGTTTTCGCCACCTGTAATAATAACATCCTTTTTACGGTCAACAAGATAAATAAATCCTTCTTCATCCTGCATAGCCATATCGCCTGTAAACAACCAACCATCTTTTAATGTGTTCTTTGTTGCTTCTTCATCACGATAGTAACAAGTCATAACACCCGGACCTTTAAGGCACAATTCACCAACATCACCCTGCTCTACTTCAACGCCGTCAGGATTAACTATTTTAACCTGCCAACCATATCCCGGGATACCGATTGCACCAACCTTGCGAACATTATCTACACCAAGATGCACCGCACCTGGACCTATCGACTCAGATAAGCCATAGTTTGTATCATATTGATGATTAGGGAAATACTCAAGCCAGCGTTTGATAAGACTCTGAGGAACAGGCTGAGCACCAATGTGCATCAATCTCCAATTAGAAATATCGTAATCCTCAAGCTTAACATCTCCTCTGTCAAGTGCATTAAGGATATCCTGTGCCCAAGGCACTAAAAGCCAAACAATAGAACATTTTTCAGAGCTTGCAGCTTCTAAAATTGTTTTAGCTTGAGTTCCCTTAAGGATAACCGCTTTTGAGCCTGATAACAAACTGCCAAACCAATGCATTTTTGCACCTGTATGGTAAAGCGGAGGAATACACAAGAAACAGTCGTCTTTAGTTTGACTATGGTGATTCTGCTCAACTCTGCAAGAGTGGATAAGACTTTCGTGATTATGTAAAATAGCTTTTGGAAAGCCGGTAGTACCTGAAGAAAAATAAATAGCGGCATCATCATTTTCCTCAAGCTCGCACTCCGGAAAATGGCCTGAATGTTCAGAAACAAGGTCACGATAATCGTCAGCAAAAGCAGGACAATCACTTCCGTAATAAATTAATGAGCATTTTCTGGAAATTTTATTTGCAATAGCCTCTACTCTACCGATAAACTCAGGGCCAAAAATTAACACATCAGCCTCAGCTAAATCAAGGCAATACTCAATCTCATCAGGAGAATATCTGAAATTAAGAGGAACAGCAAGAGCACCTGTTTTCAAAATTCCAAAATATATAGGAAGCCACATAAGACTATTCATAAGTAATATAGCAACCTTTTTACCTTTACCAATACCATTCTGCTTTAGCATATTTGCACATCGGTTAGATTTTTCATTAAAAACTTCCCAAGTAATTTCACGACGATAATGAGGAACTTTATGAGTAGGTTCAACAAGCTCATATTCATTCCAAGTTAGTCGTCTTGTTTCGGGTTGTTCAGGATTTATTTCTACCAACGCCGTTTCCTGTGGAAATTCTCGAGCGTTACGCTCCAATAAATGAACAATAGTCATATTATAAACCTCTTTGTAAAAATTAAGAATATTTTAACATTTTAAATCGCCGAAGTCAATGTTTAGTAAATACTTTATAAAAAATTTTTAAATGTTTGCAAATAACATTGACAAATACGCTTTAAAGTGTTAAAGTATTTATAACAAAAAACCTTGTTTAATTTTATTTAATGTAGAAAGTTGGTATTTTATGCAAACAACATCTCAGGTAAATCCTGTTACCGTAGCAGTAACTATTCCTATGCTAATATGCTTTTTTGCACTTATGATAGGTGTCGGCATAAGTTACCGAAAGCGTGCTACTAATGTAAACTCATTTGTACTTGGCGGTCGTTCTGTTGGTCCTTGGGTAACAGCGTTTTCTTTTGGTACTTCTTATTTTTCGGCGGTTATATTTGTAGGATATGCCGGTCAGTTTGGTTGGAACTTTGGTCTTGCATCTACATGGATTGGTCTTGGTAACGCTTTTATTGGCTCTTTGCTTGCCTGGACAGTTTTAGGACGAAGAACTCGTGTTATGACACAACACTTGGATTCAAGTACAATGCCTAATTTTTTTGAGAAAAGATACGATTCTTCTGCTCTGAAAATTGCGGCATCAATGATTGTATTTATTTTTCTTATTCCATATACTGCATCCCTTTACAACGGTCTTTCTTCTCTTTTTAATAATGTTTTTGCAATACCTTATTGGATAATTGTAGTAAGTATGGCTGCTCTTACCGGACTTTATGTTGTATTCGGTGGATATATGGCTGCTGCAATCAATGATTTTATTCAGGGAATTATAATGCTTGCAGGCATTATTTCAGTAATTATCGCTGTATTAACACAAAACGGCGGTTTTATGAAAGCAGTTGAAACTTTAGGAGAACAGTCAGGAACAGAATACACAAGTATGTTTGGACCGGACCCGCTTGCCCTTTTCTTTGTTGTTATGCTAACATCTTTAGGCACATGGGGACTTCCTCAGATGATTGGAAAATTCTACGCAATCAAAAATGAAGATTCCATCAAAAAAGGCACTGTAATATCGACTGTATTTGCAATTGTTGTTGCAGGCGGTTGCTACTTCTTAGGCGGATTCGGCAGACTTTACTCAGACAAGCTTGAAGCTGCCGGTTTCCTTTCTGAAAACGGAACTGTGTTATTTGATAAAATTGTTCCTACTATGCTTTCAGAGCTTGCACCTTTTATTATCGGTCTTACAATAGTTCTTGTGCTTTCAGCATCAATGTCTACACTTTCATCTCTTGTATTAACATCTGCTTCTACTCTTGCTTTGGATGTTATAAAACCAAGAATTTCAAGAAAAAAGAAAATTGACGATAAAAAAACCGTATTTATTATGCGAATTCTCATTGTATTCTTTATCGCTCTTTCTGCTTTAATCGCTATTCTCAAAGACACTATCTGGAGCGACTCTGTATTTATTGCTCAAATGATGGGAATTTCCTGGGGTGCTTTAGCAGGCTCATTCTTCGCACCTTTTCTATATGGTTTGTATTGGAAAAAAACAACTCAGGCCGCCGTTGTTACAAGCTTTGTTTTTGGTACAGGTCTTGAAATTATACAGCTTCTTATTGGTATTGGAGTTTTCAGCGTTGAGGGAACTTTCCTTGAAATTGTTTTCAAAAACTCATTACAATCAGGTGTTTTCGCTATGGTAGGTGGACTGATTCTTGTACCAATTGTAAGCTTATTTACTCAAAACACACTTCCAAGAAATGTAAAAGCAAAATTTGAATGTTATGATGAAAAAGTAGTAACAACAAAAAATGATTCTTTAGGATAACAGTTTATATTTCAAGCCTTGCCACGCTATCTAATATGTGGTAAAATGGTAATTAATATTTAAGAAAAGGATGATATAAATGGAATATATTTTTTCAGACAGAACCAATAATTTAAAGCCAAGTGCTATCCGTGAAATTTTCAAATATGCAGCTGACCCTACAGTAGTATCACTTTCAGCCGGCAACCCCTCTCCCGATGCTTTTCCTGTAAAGGAACTTGAAGAAATTTCTGCAAGACTTTTCAAAGAAAACGCAATCAGCCTTTTACAGTATAGCGTTACTGAGGGTTATCCGAAGCTTAGAGAATTTCTCAAAGGTTTTATGAAAGAAAACTACAATGTTGGTAGTGAAAAAGACGATATTCTCATTACAACAGGTGCTCAACAGATAATGGATTTTGCTACAAAATCTTTCGTAAATGAAGGCGATGTTATTATAACCGAAGCACCAAGTTTCATTGGTTCTCTTAACACTTTCCGTTCATACAATGCAAAGCTTGTAGGTGTCGAAGTTGAAAGCGATGGTATGAATATCGAAAAGCTTGAAAAAGCTTTACAGGAAAATGATAATGTAAAGTTTATATATACAATCCCTAATTTCCAGAATCCGTCAGGCGTAACTATGAGCCTTGAAAAGCGTAAGAAAGTTTATGAACTTGCTAAAAAATACGGTGTACTTATTGTAGAAGATAACCCTTATGGTGATTTACGCTATAGCGGAGAGTTTATCCCTGCTATTAAGACTTTAGATACCGATGGAATTGTTATTTATGCCGGCTCATTCAGTAAGGTAGTTGCTCCTGGTATTCGTGTAGCTTATGTAATTGCTCCGGCTCCAATTATTCAGAAAATGACAGTTTGCAAACAAGGCAGCGATGTGCATACCAACATCTGGTCCCAGATGCTTTGCTATGAATTTCTTACAAACTATGATTTTAATGAGCATCTTGAAAAATTAAGAAATATCTACAGCAAAAAAGCACAGTACTGTATGGATTTACTCGACAAGTATTGTGCCCCAAATATTAAATATCAAAAGATTAACGGTGGTCTTTTCATTTGGTGTACATTACCCGACCATGTTAATATGCCTGAATTCTGTAAAACTGCTGTGCTTAATAAAGTTTGTGTAGTACCGGGTAATGCTTTCCTCGTTGACGAAAGCGAAAGCTGTAATGGTTTTAGAATTAACTTCTCAACACCAACAGATGAACAACTCGAAAAAGGTATTAAAATTCTTGGTGAGTTAGCAAAGAATCTTTAATTTCATCTAAACTCTAATATTACTTTAACCCCCACAATAAAGTGTGAAATACTTTGTCGTGGGGGTTCTTTTGCTTTAAAATATATTCTATTAAATACAAAAAGTATTAAAGTTATATATTAGTATTGAAATATTCGCCTATTATTTGTATAATATATATATTCAAAGTTATGATATATAATGTGTACTGAATAAACACCGACACGCCGTCGGTGTTTTACCAAAACCCAATAATAATTGTGTTTTGGCTCAAAATCT
>JAXJSN010000087.1:0-4356 GCA_036310085.1 Ruminococcus sp. | reverse complement strand
CAGCTTATTATCAGTATCAATGGTCTTGAGGGTGCATATATTGCGGCATCAAGTGACCCGTCTGCCGAGGGTTCATTTAAGGTTGTTGGTGATGTAGAGGATATGTTCAATTATCCTGCATACCACTACTACGACAGTATTTACGGCGGCTCAGTATGGGATATGATTGAGTACAACAACTCTCTCTATGTATCACTTTGTACAGGTACACCTGACAATAAGCCGGATGACAACACAATGCAGTCATTTGCACTTATCCGTGCAGATGTAGATGACGAGGGTAACTGGAGTTGGACATCAGTTGCAGGTTCAGAGGAAAATAATTCAAGATATACATTTGGTATCGACCCTGAAAGAACAAGAAGTGGTGCGGCTAACCTTATGGTATATGGCGATTATCTCTATATCGGTGAATATAATGACGAAGAAATTGCTCTTGAAGATATTATCTTTAGTATGAACTGTGACTTTGTAAATGCAAACCTTGAACAGTCTGTAAATCTTTATCGTATGAACGAAAATGAAGATGTAGAGCTTGTAATGGGTGATGCAGACGAAATGTTCCCAGAGGGCAGTCTTACAGGCTACGGCTCAGGCTTTGACAGAAACGAAAATCAGTACATCTGGAGAATGCAGGAGTTTGAAGGTAAGCTTTATATCAGTACCTTTGATACAAGTAGTTTGCTACATCCAATCGGACAGTTTACAAATGGCGATATTTTCAAAATGAGTAATGAAGAGTGGACTAGTCAGATTAATTATATTAAAGAGCTTCTTAACATCGCAATGAGTAAGGTAGAACAGCCTGAGGAAGATGTTCAGGTTTCATCAAGCCTTACAAATAAGCAGAAAAAGAGTGCTGTAAGCTTTGCAAATGCCGAAGATGCTTTTGAAAATATCGACGGCACAATAATCAAAGATGCTATTGATATTAACGAGATTCTTGCTACTCTTGAAGGTATGCTTAACGAGCAGGTAAGCGAAGAGTTTTTAGCTCAGCTTGAACAGGCTTATAATGAGTTAGCTCCTATTTTTGAAGAACTTCCTGAAACAATTAAGGCTGAGTTTGAGAAAATTTTGTCATCTGAAAATATCCATAATATCAAATCTTTCCTTGAGTGCGGTTATTACCTCAGCACAGCAGACAGAGGCTTTGATCTTTATGTGCTTGACGAGGATATGAATGTTGAAACAATTACAACAAACGGCTTGGGCGATCCATATAACCACGGCGGTCGTGTATTTGCAGTAAACAACAGCGGTCTTTCACTTGGTACAGCAAACCCATTCTATGGCACACAGATTTGGAATATTACAAAGACAGAGGATTCCGAGGTTGATTATGACCTTAACGAAGACGGTTTAGTAAATGTAAACGATGTAACTTATGCTCAGAGAGTTCTTGCAGAAGAAATTGCAATGCCTGAGTATGATAACTTTGGCGATCTTGACGGCAATGGTAAGTTTACAGTAAATGATATTACTTTCTTACAGCGTTATCTTGCAGAAGATTTTTAATGGTTGATTAATTAAAATCTTATGTAAAACTTTTAATAAATTAAGAACTACAAGCTTTGTTTAAATACGGGCTTGTAGTCCTTATGGTGATTTATCGGATTCTTTGTTTGTTAATGAGAATTGTATATTCGCTTTTATGAACATTATTTTTCGTTAATCAATTTTAAAAAATTGCCCTAAAAACTCCGAGTTAATTGAATTATTAGAGGGTTTTAAGGGTTATCAAAAATATATCAGGAGGCATTTTTATGAAAAGGATTTTATCCGCATTTCTTGCTGTGTTGCTTGCTTGCTCAATGGTATTAAATGTATCAGCTGAAAGCGTTGGTATAACTTATGAGTGTGAAAATGGCTACACAGCTACAAAACTTTCCAATCCAACATTAGGCTCAGGTGAGATTGATGGATTGATTGGTGACAGAAGCCAAAGTTATTCGTGGTCTTCCGTAGGTTATGGCGATTATATTTATATCGGTACTTGCTTCGCAACTATCTACCATGCTCTTAGCATTATTGGTGGTCAGACTGGTATGGATACTGCTAAAATTCAGGATTTGCTCCACGCTCTTTACAATGGTACACTTTACGCAGGTGATCATGGTGTTGCACATACACCAAGTAGATCTTATATCGTTAAAGTGAACACCAAAACAATGGAAACAACTATTGTAAAGGGTCCTACACAGGTTGCCGGTTATCGTGCAGCTACACTTTTCAACGGTAAGATTTACTTTGCAGTATCTACAGTAACTCCTTACATCCTTGAGGTTGACCCTGAAACAGATGAAACAAAAATCATCTACTACAGTGAAACTCCATCCGACCCATCTATTGCAACAGGTATCAGAGGCATCGCAGTTTACAGAGATATGCTTGTTGCAACAATGATTGGCGACAATGGTGCTTATGTTGTTGCTTCAAAGAATCCGTCTGATGGTCAGGATGCTTTTGAAGTTATCTGCACTCAGCAGGACCTTCTTGATTATCCGGCTTACCACTTCCTTGACAGTGTTTTCGGTGGTAGTATCTATGATATTATTGAGTACAACGACAAACTTTATATGTCAGTAGTAACAGGTAAAAACGGTGACAAACAGCCCTTTGCACTTTTCAGCGGTCAGCCTGATGAAAACGGCAAGTGGAACTTTGAGCTTGTTATCGGTAACGAAGATGATGGTGCAAAGTATCCATTTGGTCTAGGTTGTCCTCGTTCAGGTGCGGCTAACATCTATGTTCACGATGGTTATCTTTACATCGGTGGTTACAACGACCCAATGATTGCTCTTCCAAGTATTCTTAAGCTTAACTTTGAATCTGTTTATAAAGACTTAAGTTCACCTGTTTGTCTTTGGAGACTTGACAAAAACGATGACATTGAGCTTGTTGCAGGCGAAGCAAACGAGCTTTTCCCTGAGGGTCCTATAGGTAATATGGGTCCAGGTTTTGGTAGCAACACCAACCAGTATGTTTGGAGAATGGAAAGCTACAACGGCAAGTTCTATCTTGGTACCTTCGATATGAGTAGTGTACTTTATCCAATTATGCAGTTTACAAACGGTGATATTTTAAAAATGTCCAAGGAAGAATGGGCAAGTCAGATTAATTATATTAAAATTTTAATCGACTCTCTTGGTCTTGGTGCAACAGAAGATGAAGCTACTCCTGCAAATGTGTTTAGTGCATCATTTGATGAAGATGAATTTATTAAAGAACTCTATATGCTTATTGAGTTTATGCAGCAGATTGATTATGATGCTTCTGCTTTAGACTCCGAAGAGTATATAGCTCAGCTTACAGCTTTAATGACTAAGATTTCTGCTGAGTATGAAAAAATCAAAGACCAATTAAGTGCTGAAATCACAAGCAAGCTTGATAATCTTTTATCAAATGAAAAGATTGTAAACCTTGGCTACTTCGTAAAGACTTGCGACTACTTAAGAACAGCTGAAAGAGGTTTTGACTTCTTTGTTTCTGAAGATGGCGTGAACTTTGAAGCAATTACTCTTGATGGTTTCGGTGATCCTTATAACTACGGTGCTCGTGTATTCTCTATTACAGATTCAGGTCTTTGCATCGGTACAGCAAACCCATTCTACGGCACTCAGTTATGGCTTCTTAATGAGCCTGAAAATGAGTCTTTAAATTACGACCTTAACGAAGACGGTTTTGTAAATGTAAACGATGTAACCTATGCTCAGAGAGTACTTGCAGAAGAAATTGCAATGCCTGAGTATGATAACTTTGGCGATCTTGACGGCAATGGTAAGTTTACAGTAAATGATATTACTTTCTTACAGCGTTATCTTGTAGAAGATTTTTAATAGTTACTTAATTATAAAAATCAGATAAAAAACAAGGACTACAAGCTTTGCTAAAAATACAGGCTTGTAGTCCTTTTTTATATAAATATATAATAATGTATAATACAATTAATACGCATATGGATTTACTTTATACAAATATACAAAAATACAGGTAAATTATTGATTTATTGTAATTAATAGTGTATAATTGTTCTATCGTATTAATGTGCGTTAATATTTTTTAAGGAGTGTGTATAAACAGATGAAAAAGAGAATTCTTACAATTTCTCTTGCGTGTGCATTGATTATAGCTTCAACAGCTTCGGCTATTAATCTAAGTGCAGAGCAGATTACAGTTGAGCCTGTTACATATTATTCAGATCAAAGTAATTATATGGCAACAAAGCTTAGTCATCCGCAAAACGGTCCGGGTGTGCCTGATGGTCTTGTAGACTATGTAGGTAATGGTGTTGTTACTGACCAGCTTAACGGCGTGGGCGACAGAGCACAAAACTATTCTTGGTCAGCTCAGGGT
>JAXJSN010000086.1:0-16134 GCA_036310085.1 Ruminococcus sp. | reverse complement strand
TTAATCGAAATATTGGAAAAAGCCTAAATTTAAATTGTAAGGTGTGCTTTGATGGTTAATTTTAAAGTCTACTACACTAAAGCTTTTGTATTCGGCAGAATTTTATTATCGCTGATATTATTTGCAGTAAGTACAAATCTGTACTTTGAATTTTTTAATATTAATTCAGACTTATTAACACAATTATCAACGCACAAATTCTACGCTATTATTTTTATTGGTTCTTTTATTTTATCGCTTGTAATTTTTCTTAATGCCATATACTGTGCAAGGTATAAAATAACTGTTGATGGTGGGCATATAGTTATACGCAAGCTTTTTACTATTAAAAAAATCTTTTTGTTTGACATAAAGGTTATTTATATTAAGGAAGAAAATAATCTTACAAACAATATTCGATGTAAAACAGATACACTTACATTTACATTTTACAGTAATAAAAAGCCTGTTAAATTTACAAGCAATATGATAAATTACAATAATTTGTATGCACATATTTATTCCGCATTATATTACAAAAATAAGGTTTCAACTTGTATGTCATATATCTGAAGTATCGAAGGTTAAAAAATAAAAGTTAATAGAATAAAACGAGAGATGCTTCTATATTGAAACATCTCTTTTTTGTGTTGATTTTATTTTATTATTGAGTATTTTAAAAAGTTTATGAAGTTAAAGGATAACCAAAAGTTCCTTTATCAAAGGAGCTGTCAGCGAAGCTGACTGAGGATTGAAATAAACTTTGTAGATGATATATTAAAATAACAAAATTATGTTATACCTTTGTAATCCTGCATCACAGCAAACCTCCCCACTTACTTTTGAAAAGAAGGCTTGCACAAGGTTCTTAATTCATAATAAATCTATTTAAAAATCCGTTAATAACGGATTTTTTTATTTATCGTGTTGTTAAAGGGCTTCGCCCTTTAAAATCCCACGAGGGCGTTGCCCTCGACCCATAAACTTTTAAAAAAGTTTAATCAAAACTTTTATTTTTTTTAGTCGGGCAAATAAGTTCAGATAATATCAAGCTATCTGCTCGATTTGGATGCAACACTCTGTTGCCCTTTGTGCGTAATTAATCTAAACGAATTACTTACCGATTACTTCTTTACCGCCCATATATGGTCTGAGAGCAACTGGGATTCTGATTGAACCATCTTCGTTAAGGTTGTTTTCAAGGAAAGCAATTAACATTCTTGGTGGAGCAACAACAGTGTTGTTAAGAGTATGAGCAAAGTACTTTTTACCACCCTCGCCTGAAACTCTGATTTTAAGTCTGCGAGCCTGAGCATCACCAAGATTTGAACAAGAACCAACCTCAAAATACTTCTTCTGTCTTGGAGACCAAGCCTCAACATCTAATGAGCGAACCTTAAGGTCTGCAAGGTCACCTGAACAACATTCAAGAGTACGAACAGGAATATCCATTGAACGGAATAAATCAACTGTGTTCTGCCAAAGCTTTTCAAACCACATTTTGCTATCTTCTGGCTTACATACAACAATCATTTCCTGCTTTTCAAACTGATGGATTCTGTAAACGCCTCTCTCCTCTATGCCGTGTGCACCCTTTTCTTTACGGAAGCAAGGTGAGTAGCTTGTAAGAGTGTGTGGAAGTTCCTCTTCTTTATTAATAGTATCAATAAACTTACCAATCATAGAATGTTCACTTGTACCGATAAGATAAAGATCTTCGCCCTCAATCTTATACATCATTGATTCCATCTCAGCAAAGCTCATTACACCTGTAACAACATTACTTCTAATCATAAATGGTGGCACGCAATAAGTAAAGCCTCTGTCAATCATAAAATCACGAGCATAAGAGATAACTGCACTGTGAAGTCTTGCGATGTCGCCCATAAGATAGTAGAAACCATTACCTGCGACCTTTCTTGCAGAGTCAAGGTCAATACCATTGAGCTTTTCCATAATGTCAGTATGATAAGGTACATCAAACTCAGGAACAAATGGCTCGCCAAATCTCTCAACCTCAACATTTTCGCTGTCATCCTTACCAATTGGCACTGATGGGTCGATAATCTGAGGAATCTGCATCATTATTTTATTAACTTCTTCTGTAAGCTGAGCTTCCTTAGCTTCAAGCTCTGCAAGCTGCTGAGCCTGTCTTGTAACCTCATCCTTAAGAGCCATACCCTCTTCTTTTTTACCCTGAGCCATCAAAGCACCAATCTGCTTAGAAATCTTGTTTCTGTTTGAACGAAGCTCGTCAGCCTGCTGTTTTACAGCTCTGCTCTCTGCGTCAAGCTCAATAACCTTGTCAACTAACTCCAGCTTATGATCCTGAAACTTATTTTTAATATTTTCTTTAACAACATCAGGATTTTCTCTTAAAAACTTAATATCAATCATCTTTATTACCTCTCATTATTTAAGTTTATTTGAAAATTCAGTAAGCTCATCATCTGAATAAAATTCTATTTGCAAAACTCCGCCCTCTTTGCCCTTGTTCTTGGATACTGTAATTTTTCTTCCAAGACTTTCGCTCAAGGCAAGCTCAACCATACTATAAAAAGAAGGCTTTTTCTCTGCCACAACTTCTTTATGTGTATCAGGCTTCTTTTTGCAGATTTTTTCAACCTGACGAACAGATAAATCTTTTTTTATAATTTCTTCTGCAAGCTCAAGCATAAGAGCTTCTTCTTCAAGTGTAAGTAAAGCCCTTGCGTGTCCTGCTGAAATTCTGCCATCTTTTAAATACTCCATAACACTTTCAGGGAGCTTTAAAAGTCGAAGTGAATTAGCAATTGCCGGACGAGATTTTCCGACTGAGGTTGCAACCTCTTCCTGCGAAAATCCATAATCGTCCATAAGAGCTTTATAACCCAAAGCTTCTTCAAGTGCAGTAAGGTCCTCACGCTGTAAGTTTTCAATCAACGCAATTTCCATAGCTTCGCTGTCGCTAAGTTCTCTGATAGTTACGGGAACCTCAGTAAGACCAGCCATACGACACGCTCTGTATCTTCTTTCGCCCGCAACAATCTGATAGCCGCCAAGTGGAAGCGGACGAACAAGAAGCGGCTGTAATAGTCCGTGCTGAGAAATACTTTCTGCAAGCTCACTTAAAGCCTTTTCATCAAACTCTTTTCTGGGCTGAGTACGGTTAGGCTCTATTTCCGAAATTTTCAGAGTTATACTGCTGTTGTTGTCCTCGGAATCATTTTCTATAAAAATAGCATTAAGACCCTTTCCGAGTCCGCCTAATTTCTTAGCCATATTACCTCTCCTTTCCCACTATTTCCTTAGCAAGCTCAGTATAAGCCAAGCTTCCTTTACAGGATTTATCGTAATAAATAACCGGCATTCCAAAGCTTGGAGCTTCCGAAAGTCTTACACCTCGCGGTACAACAGTTTTAAATACTTTTCTTGGAAAAAACTTTTTAACCTCATCAACTACCTGTTGTGTAAGATTAAGTCTGCCGTCATACATAGTAAGCAAAACGCCCTCAATGTCGATTGTTTCATTGTACTGTCGCTTAATTCTGCGGACAGTATTCATAAGCTGAGAAAGTCCTTCAAGTGCATAGTATTCGCACTGAATCGGAACTAGAAATGTATCTGCAACCGTAAGAGCGTTTGTTGTAATAAGACCAAGTGACGGTGGGCAATCTATAATGATATAATCATAGTATTGCTTTATAGGCAATAACGCATTTTTAAGCAATGCTTCTCTGCGTGGCTTTTCCGCAATTTCAAGCTCTGCCGCCGCAAGCTCTAAACTTGACGGAATAATATGCAGATTTTGATACGGAGTAGTTACAACACATTGCTGAGCCTTTACCTCATCAACAAGTATGCTATAGGTAGAATATTTAACCTTGCTTTTATCAACTGCAACACCACTTGTTGCATTACCCTGAGGGTCAGCGTCAACAAGCAAAGTTTTTTTACCGAGTGCTCCAAGACACGCGGCTAAATTTACGGCAGTTGTAGTCTTACCTACACCGCCCTTTTGATTTGAAATTGCTATAATCTTAGCCAAAAAAATCACCTTAATTCAAAAATGTAGGTGTATTTCCTTAATACTTTTAAATTATATCATAATTACTTTATTTTTTAAACCTAATAGTGAAATAATTCTAAAGATTTATTATTTTCTTTCGTTTTAAGTTAAGATAATGTTTCACGTGAAACATTTTTTAATGTAAACTTTACTACTAACAAAAATTAAATTAGTTTTGATTAGACTTTTAGAAAACTAAAAGTTTTGATTAAACTTTTTCAAAAGTTTATCGGGTCAAGGGTTGAAAACCCTTGTGGGATTTTAAAGGGCGAAGCCCTTTAACCTAAAATGAATTTATAAAAATTTCGTTAATAACGAATTTTTAAAATCGTTTTATTTGTACTCCATTCTTAAAACCTGCAAGCCTTCCAAAAAGCTTGAGAAAAAATTATATTTTTCATTGACATAACTTTGTTATTATTTTTTAAACGCAAAAAGCCGCACAGTAAAACTGCACGACTTTTTGCAAGGGGTTTAGATAAGGAAATGGGTATGAGTGGAACGGATGCTTTCGCATCCAAGTGGAAAGTAAATTAGTCAGGCAGATATATTTTATCTGCTTTTGGTTTTTCAGGAATCCGTATTGTGTATTCGATATAATTTTCAGTTACTTTTTTATTAACCTTAGCATCAATTCCCGAAAGACGCATCGTATCAATTGCACGATTGATTGTATTCATAAAAATTCTAATATCTTTTATCACCGCTTTACTACTGCCCTTATGCTTCTCTGACTTAGGACAGGATTTTAACAATATGCTAACAAGGTTTTCGGTTTGCTGTATGTTAAGATTTTCTGAAATTATTCTTGAAAGTGCATCTCGTCTTGTATTTTCATCGTTTAGCCTTAATAGTGACCGAGCATGTCGTTCACTGAGTCCGGCATTTATAATCCACTCTTGTTCTTCGTATGTAAGTCTTAAAAGTCTTAGCTTATTAGCAATTGTGGATTGTGATTTTCCAAGCTTTAATGCGGCTTCCTCCTGAGTAATACCATATCGCCTGATTAGTCTTGAAATCCCGCGAGCTTCCTCGAACATTCCGAGGTCGCTTCGCTGGAGATTTTCAAGGAGAGCATAAACGGCAGACTCTTTATCAGAGCACTTAACCACTATGCAAGGAACTTTTCTAAGTCCCGCAAGTGCTGAGGCACGCAACCGACGCTCACCTGCAATCAGTTCAAATTCAGTAGGCGAAATTCTTCGGACAGTTAGCGGCTGCAAAATTCCGTTTTCTCTTATCGACTGAGAAAGTGCCGAAAGCTCGTCTTCATCAAACTGCTTACGAGGTTGGGATTTATTCGGTCGGATTTTAATTATAGGTATGTCAGAGATTTTATTTTCATTTTTATTTAAAAAATTCAACCGTGTCACCCTGCGTCCTTATTTAGCATCAGGGGTTGTCCCTGTGCTATTATAATACCATATAAGAGCCACGGTCTTTGTCAAATCCTGTTTAGTTTTTTTATAAGCTTTTGCAAATTAATGGTGCTTTATAAAATTTACTGTCGAATAAAGATATTCGTAAAAGTTTTACTTATTCAATAAATTTTATAAATTTATAATTCTGTTGCTAATACTTTCTTTTGAAATAGATATAACCGTGTAGCTATAACTAAGATTGTAAGGATATTTTTCATATATATTTCTACTCTTATTAATCAAAGCAAAAGTTTAGCTATTGCCCTCAAATACAAATCAAATTGAAAAACTTTTCAACATTTGAAGTTTGGAATGTTGAAAAGTTAATAAGTTTAATTTTTATAGACTGCTTGTTAGTAAGCTCGCTTAGTAATATAATAATGCCATTTTCAGAATAACCATTATTTGGGTTCGCTTATCTGTTTTAATATATAAAATAATTATTAATAATTATTACTTTCTAAATCATCATTCCAATTTTAAGAACTTTTCCTTATTTGTACTAAAATTCCTAGATAATATTTCTAGTTTATCTAAAACCTTAATAATCTAAGCAAAAGAATAGCTTCTTCCCTCATATAATAATCATTTTTAAAAAAGTTTTTAACATTTGAAGTTTGGAATGTTAAAAACTTTTTGAGTTCTAATTTTATCATTCTCGTTTAATTATACTCTCTTAATATTAAAATTTCACCTTAATCTAAAACTAAAAAAAAGCTCAGTTATCTTTGCTAACTGAGCTTTTTTAAGGAATATTAAACTATTAATTATCTTATTACAAGTTAATTTAAAATATCATTTAAATTAAATATCATTTAAATTATAACGGCTTAGCTTTAATTTTTCCGGAATTACGAGGATATTTTTCAGGTGTATTCCTAACCTTGTTAATCACAGCAATAGTTCTGCTTCCACCCTCGAAAGGCAACTCAAATTCAAAAACTTTTCCACATTTTCCGCCAAGAGTGTTAATAGCCGAGTAAGCGTTTTTAATTTCATCACTTGCCTGAGGCCCTTTCATTGCTACAAGCTGTCCACCCTTTTTAACATACGGTAAACAGTATTCAGATAAAGTATTAAGCTGTGCTACAGCTCGTGAAACTGCAAAATCAAAACTTTCTCTAAGCTCAGGCTTTCTTGCTCCATCCTCTGCCCTACTATGAATTAATGTAACAGATAAATCAAGCTTTTTCGACACTTCATCTAAAAATACTAATCTCTTGTTTAGGCTGTCAAGCAAAGTAAGATTTATATCAGGTCTTGCAATTTTAAGAACTACACCCGGAAAACCTGCACCGGTACCAACATCAATTATACTTGCCCCCTGAGAAACATCAATGTAATTGAAAAAAGTTAAACTATCAGCAAAATGCTTTACAGCTACTCCTTCGTCATCAGTTATCGCAGTAAGATTAATTTTTTCATTCCACTCTACCAATAACTTTGCATACAACTCTAATTTATCAAGCTGTTCTTCTGTTAATTGGATTTTAAAATCCTTAGTTGCGTCAATTAAAATATTTTTAATACTCATAAATTTTACCTATTCTGTGCCATCCATATAAGCAACACACTAATGTCAGCTGGAGATACACCTGAAATTCTTGAAGCCTGACCAATATTTAGCGGCTTAATTTTATTAAGCTTTTCCTGTGCTTCAAGTCTTAAACCGGTAATTGTTTTATAATCAAAATCAATCGGTAAAAGCTTATTTTCAAGTTTACGCATCTGCTCAACCTGCTTTAACTGCTTTTGGATGTATCCCTCGTATTTAATTTCAATCTCAACCTGTTCAAAAATATTAGGGTCAAGCTGTGGTCTGTCAAAATCAATTGTCTTTAAACATTCATAATCAAGCTGAGGTCTTTTTAACAATTCAATCAAACGAACACCTGTTGTAATTTCTGATGTTTCACGTGAAACAAGTATTTCGTTTACCTCTTTTGTAGGTGAAATAACAGTCTTTTTAAGGCGTTCATATTCAAGTTTTTTTAATCGTTGTTTTTCTAAATATTTGTTATATCGTTCTTCATTAATAAGACCAATTTCATATCCTAGCGGAGTAAGTCTTTCATCAGCATTATCCTGACGAAGTACAAGTCTGTACTCACTTCTTGAAGTCATCATTCTATATGGCTCATTTGCTCCCTTAGTAACAAGGTCGTCAATAAGTGTACCAATATATGATTGGGAACGATCAAAAATAACCTGCTCCTTACCCTGAACTTTTAAAGCGGCATTTATACCTGCAACAAGTCCCTGTGCCGCCGCTTCCTCATAACCTGAGCTACCATTGAATTGTCCTGCTCCATAAAGATTCGGAAAATCTTTAAATTCAAGAGTTGGATGCATAGCCAAAGGATCAACACAATCATATTCAATTGCATAAGCAGGTCGCATAATTAAACAATTTTCAAGACCTTTAATTGTGCGATAAAATTTCAGCTGAACTTCTTCAGGCAAAGATGAACTCATACCTTGCAAGTACATTTCTTCAGTATCAAGTCCACAAGGCTCAATAAAAAGCTGATGTCTTGGCTTATCCTTAAACCTCATAATTTTATCCTCAAAGCTTGGGCAATAGCGAGGGCCAACACCCTCAATCTTGCCTGCATAAAGAGGTGAACGATGGATATTTTCAAGAATAATCTGTTTAGTATCATCATTAGTCCAGCTGATATGACAATCAACTAAATTATCCCCAAGATTATCTGTTTCATAAGAAAACGGCTGAGGGGGAGTATCGCCCTTTTGAACCTCAAGCTCAGAAAAATCAATCGAGCTTCTGAGAACTCTTGCCGGTGTACCTGTCTTGAATCTTCTTAAAGGCAAGCCAAGCTCTTTTAAGCTCTGAGCAAAATAAGTAGCAGGGAAAGTGCCATCAGGACCACTTTCATAAGAAACCTCGCCTACAAAAATTCTGCCGCCAAGATATGTACCTGTTGCAATAATAACCGCCTTACATTTAAAGTCGGCAAGCATACGGGTAGTAATCTCGTATCCGTCATCGCATTTCTTAATAGAGGTAATTTCAGCCTGACGCAAATCAAGATTTTCCTGAAGCTCAATTTTATGCTTCATAATATCTGAATATTTTCTTCGGTCAATCTGAGCACGCAAAGAATGAACAGCAGGGCCCTTTCCCCTGTTCAACATTCTTGACTGCAAAAATGCCTTATCAGCAGTCTTGCCCATCTCACCGCCAAGGGCATCAATCTCACGAACCAAATGCCCTTTTGCAGTACCACCGATTGAGGGGTTACAAGGACAATTGCCGACAGCATCCATATTTATAGTAAATATTGCAGTTTTACAGCCAAGTCTGGCAGAAGCAAGAGCTGCTTCTATTCCAGCGTGACCTGCACCAATTACCGCAACATCATATTCGCCACCATAATAATTCATATAATCACCTTATTTTCCAACACAAAAATTATGAAATACTCTGTCTACAACTTCATCGCTTGTTCTCTCGCCTGTAAGCTCCAGCAAGTGAGAAATTGCATCTTCAAGCGAAACAGTAATCGCATCAAAGGTCATACCGATTTCAACTGCGGTCTTAGCCTCTTTAACAGATACAAGAGCATTACTTACAGCCAAACGCTGTCTTTCATTTGACAAAATACCTTCACTTGGGTTAAAACTTGCAGTACCTGCAATTTCTTCAACAGCCGCAGTCAATTCTGACTTACCCTCACCGTTTGCGGCAGAAATATATACAACCTTATTAATTTTTGATTTTATATAATCCTCGTCAACCTTCTGTTCAAGGTCAGATTTATTTATAATTGCAATACAAGGCAAATCCTTTGCACTTTCAAGTAACTCAATATCATTATCATCAAGCTGACGACTGTTATCAAAAACAGCAAGCAAGAGACCGCACTGTTCAAGTCTTTTCTTAGCACGGTCAACACCAATTTTTTCTACAGTATCGTCAGTATTTCTCAAGCCTGCAGTATCACTTAGCTTTAAAATAACATCACCGACAATAACAGTATCTTCTACTACATCTCGAGTAGTTCCGGGAATATCCGTTACAATACTTTTTTCATAGCCTGAAAGCAAATTCATAAGCGTACTTTTTCCAACATTCGGTTTGCCTGCAATAACAGTATCAATACCCTGCTTTACAGCCTGACCGCAATCGTAGCTTGCAAGCAAGTCAGATAAAATATTTATAGCACTATTACAAGAATTTAAAATTTCGTCAGTGCTCACCTCGGCAATATCCTCCTCGGGATAATCCGCCCAAGCAGAAAGATGAGCCGCCTGAGTAAGCAAATCATTTTTTACTCCGTCAATTTTTTTACGCAAAGCACCATCTTTAACACAAAGAGCGGCACGAGCCGCACCTCGGCTTTTTGCACTGATAATATCAATAACAGCCTCAGCTTCAGTAAGGTCGATTTTACCATTTAAAAAAGCTCTTTTGGTAAACTCGCCTGCCTGAGCAGGAACAGCACCCGCATCAATAACCGCACGGAGAACTCGTTTAGTAATATAGATTCCGCCGTGGCAAGAAAGCTCTACAACATCCTCACCGGTATAGCTATTTGGTGCTTTAAAAACAAGGGCTACTGCCTCGTCGATTTCTTCATTAGAATCAACTATTTTTCCAAAGAGAGCAGAATATCCTTTGAGCTGAGAAAGCTTTTTATTATTTATATTTTTAAAAACCTTGTCGGCAATTGCAACAGCGTCATCACCTGAAATACGGATAACACCTATACCGCCCTCTCCCTGAGCAGTACTAATTGCCGCAATTGTATTATAATTCATAAAATCACCTTTTTCTGATATGTTGATTTATGATAATTCTTTACTATCTTCAATTTTTTTAAGAGAATCCGCCTTTGTCTGTTCTTTGAAACTCTTTAAATAAGGCGAAAACTGAGATTCTTTAAAGCCATACTCAGGATTAAGTGTATATTCAAGCTCAATCCAAGTACTTATATCAGCTTCATTATGAGAAACAACCGCTTCAAGCTTATCGAGTGCATTAAATAGCTTTGCTTCAACAGTATTTTGCTGTTGGATTTCGTTATAAATCTCAGTCAATTCTTCATTATATGGAAAAGGCAGAGAATTTACCCAATTAAAAAGGGCATTTTGCTCCTCTATCTCATCATTTTCTGATTTTAAAAATGAAGGAATATCACCTGTAAAAGCCTCTCCAATATCGTGAACAATACACATCAACATAACCTTATTAATATCAGCATCAGGAAACTCGTCCTTCATAAAATACGCAAAGAGCGACAATCTCCAACAATGCTCAGCAACGCTTTCCTGTCTGCCTTTTGGTGTCCAAGAATGTCTTGTATTATCCTTTAAAGCAGATACAGTAGATAAAATTTCAATAAGCTTTTTAGGTTGCATAACAATACCTCGTCACACTATTTTTTAGAAACATAAGTATCATAATCCTTTATATTCCATTCAATTCTCTGCTTATCGGTAGTAGGAAAAACTCTGAAAAGCATTATATTATTTTCGGAATTTTCTTTATCTTTATCAGTACTCAAATTAAATATACTGCCTTTATACCAAAGAGAATCAATTTCATCAAATGTTATTACAGAAAATATATTTTCAAGCAAATCAAGTTCATCTATTGAATAATCGGAAATTGCCGCAGCCATAATTGCACTTTTTCTGAGAACCATATTCTCGTCCTCTTTGCCTGCATCATGCGAAATAAAAACGCTCATTGCAGTACCGCAACCGATATTCATAATTTTATTTGTTTCCTTTTCGACAGTTGCGGTAAAATTAAGATTAGATGCATTGTAATAATAGTAGTTAAATTCTACTCCGTTAGTATCGGTTTCGGTATCGCCTGTTTTTTTCCATCTGCTGGCATTAATAAACTCAGTACCGCCGGATTCTTTCATAATTGCATTATATTTATCTGTAAATTCATCAAGATTCATTGTATATCTCATTAAGTTTACATTTTTCGCAGGCTCTACAGCCGATGACACTGCAACATCATTTGTAGCTGAAAATGTTGTTTGCTCAATATTTGATTTTTTAGGTTCGGCACTTGTACAACCAGCAAAAAATATAGTCAAAATGATTGAAATTGAAGTTAAAAAGATTCTTTTCATTTTATCTCCTAATATAATATTAGCACAACTGTAAGCAACAAATCGAGCTTTAAATTTGAGTAGATATTTTAATATTATCACACGACTTTTCCCGAATTAAAGTTTCGGTCAAGCCTTTTCAAAGGCTTGCAGATCAAGGACGGAGTCCTTGCAGGTTTTAAGGACAGAGTCCTTAACATTAAGATTTTCAAAAATTCCGTTATTAACGGAATTTTTAGTTAATTTATTTTCGGTTAAAGGGCGTTGCCCTTTAAAATCCCACGAGGGCGTTGCCCTCGACCCATAAACTTTTGAAAAAGTTTAATCAAAACTTTTAATTTTTTAAGCTAATCAAAAACTTTAAATTTTTTAAGCTAATCAAAAACTTTTAATTTTTTAAGCCAATCAAAACTTTTGTTTTTTAGCATAAAATTAATCTTTACATTTTATTGCAAATATAAAGGGCTTCCCAAAATGAGAAGCCCTCTATTTATACCAAGTCAAAACCGCTTAGTATCATTACGGTATAGTCATTTTCTCCGAAGAGGTCGGGCGTAAATGATTATAACAAATTAAAATATATTATTCTTCCGCATTTTCGGTAGCGGTGCTTTCAGCAGAAACATCTTCTTCATCAGCATTATCCTCAGCCTGTACTACCTCGGTGTTTTCGTCATCAGCTTCGTGAGGAGCACGAGCAATTGTTACTACCTTGTCTTCCCCACTAACCTTCATAAGAGTTACACCCTTTGACGGTCTTGCACATACTCTGATAGATTCTGCGGCAATTCTTATGATAATACCTTCCTGAGAAATCATAATAATATCATCATCAAGATTTACAACCTGAATAGCCGCAACATCGCCATACTTTTCAGTGTGATAGTTAATAAGACCCTTACCGCCTCTGCTCTGAATACGATAATCCTCAGGCTTTGAAAGTCTGCCGTAGCCTGTTTCGGATACAGTAAGCACCAAACCATCTTCACGAACAACGCTCATTCCTATAACAAAATCGCCTTCATTTAGCTTAATAGCGTGAACACCACGAGCAAGTCTGCCCATTGGGCGAACATCAGTTTCGTTAAATCTGATAGCAATACCTTTCTTAGTAGCAACAATCACCTGACTGTTACCGTCGGTCATTCTAACCCACGCAAGCTCATCACCGTCATTAAGCTCAAGAGCAATAAGACCACCTTTACGAGCAGTATTATAAGCATTAAGCTGAATACGCTTAACAATACCCTGACGAGTAACCATAATAAGGTACTTATCTTCGTCAAACTCAGGTACTCTAATCATAGAAGTAACCTTTTCGTCACTTTCAATTGGAAGAAGGTTAGCTATATTCATACCCTTTGACTGACGACTTCCCTCGGGAACTTCGTAGCATTTAAGTCTGTAAACTCTGCCCTTATCGGTAAAGAAAAGTATATAATCGTGAGAATTGATTATAAACATTTCAGTTGCGACATCTTCCTCACGGCGAGCCATACCTGAAACACCTCTGCCACCTCTACGCTGAATTTTGTAAGTATCAACAGAAAGTCGCTTAACATATCCAAACTGAGTAAGTGTAAGTACGCACTCTTCCTGAGGAATAAGGTCTTCAATATCAACCTCGCCGCTTACGGCACAAATTTCGGTTCTTCTTGGGTCAGCAAACTTGTTACGAATAGCAGTAAGCTCCTCTTTAACAATTTCAAGCTTTTTAGTATCGCTGGCAAGAATTTCAAGATATTCTTTAATCTTAGCCTGTAAAGCAAGAATTTCATCTTCAATCTTGCTACGCTCCATATTTGTAAGCTGTCCAAGACGCATCTGCACAATAGCCTGAGCCTGAATATCATCAAGATTGAATCTTTCCATTAACGCAAGCTTAGCACTTGCTGTATCTTTACTTCTGCGAATAATTGCAATAACTTCATCAATAAAATCAATTGCAATCTTTAAACCCTCTAAAATATGAGCTCTGTCCTGAGCTTTTTTCAAATCAAACTCAGTACGACGGCGGATAATATCCTCCTGAAACTCAATATAGCACTGTAGCATTTCCTTAAGAGTAAGGATTTTAGGCTGACCGTCAACAATTGCAAGCATAATTGCACCAAAGGTTGACTGCAACGCTGTAAATGAAAATAGCTGATTAAGCACTATCTGAGGAGAAGCATCACGCTTTATATCAATTTCAATATGCATACCCTGACGGTCAGAGTGATCTTCAATATTAGAAATACCCTCAATTCTCTTATCCTTAACAAGGTCTGCAATATTTTCAATAAGTCTAGCCTTATTTACAACATAAGGCAGCTCAGTAACAATAATCTTAAATCTACCGTTTTTAGTTTCGACAATTTCAGTCTTAGCTCTAACAGTAATTTTTCCTCTGCCGGTAGCATAAGCGGCTCTAATTCCGCTTCTACCCATAATTATACCGCCTGTCGGAAAGTCAGGGCCCGGCATACACTCCATAATCTGGGCAAGCTCTGCATCAGGATTATCAATAAGCAGATTAACTGCATCAATTGTTTCTCCAAGATTATGAGGAGGAATATTTGTAGCCATACCAACCGCAATACCGCTTGAGCCATTTACAAGCAAGTTAGGAAAACGGCTTGGCAAAACTACAGGCTCTTCGAGTCTGTCGTCGTAGTTAGGTATAAAATCAACTGTTTTCTTGTCAATGTCGGTGAGCATATCCATAGAAATTTTGCTCATTCTCGCTTCTGTATAACGGTAAGCCGCAGGTGGGTCACCGTCAACAGAACCAAAGTTACCGTGACCGTCAACAAGCATATATCTCATAGAAAAGTCCTGAGCAAGACGAACCATAGCATCATAAACAGACGCATCACCATGAGGATGATACGAACCAAGCACCGAACCAACGGTATCGGCACATTTATGATAAGGCTTTGAAGGCTCAAGTCCTCTCTCGTACATTGTGTAGAGAATTCTTCTGTGAACAGGTTTTAAGCCGTCACGAACATCAGGAAGAGCTCTGGATACAATAACACTCATTGAGTAATCCAGAAAGCTTTTTCTCATTTCATTTTGCAAATCGACATCTATAATTTTCGATTCATTAAGCTGTTCATTGTCCATTATTTTTACCTCTATTTTAGTTCGGGCAGAAAGAATAGCTATAAAAAGCACTTAGTATCCCGAGGCTAAACTTCTCTTTATTCTTTACCATTCATTTCAATTAAGCACAAAACTTAATAAATTTTATAATAAGGCTCCTTTATCAAAGGAGCTGTCAGCGTAGCTGACTGAGGATTGAAAAAAATCAGTAAATTTTAAAGAAAAATAAAAAACTTTATTATATTAATTGCACTTTGAAAATAAATTAAATACCAATCTTTTCTTTACAATCCTCCGTCACGGCAAGCCGTGACACCTCCTTTTGTAAAGGAGGCTTTATATTCTATAAAACTTTAGTTATTATTATGCTATTATACATCAAGATTCTGTACATACTTTGCATTCTTTTCAATAAACTCTCTTCTTGGCTCAACCTTATCACCCATAAGGATTGTAAAGGTTTCGTCTGCTTCTTCTGCATCAGAAAGGTCAACCCTGAGCATAATTCTGGTATCAGGGTTCATTGTAGTTTCCCAAAGCTGTTCGGCATCCATCTCACCAAGACCCTTATAACGCTGAATTTCAGTTTTACCCTCAATTTGAGATAAAATTTGGTCACGCTCCATATCTGAGTACGCATACTTATGCTCTTTACCCTTTGTAACTCTGTAAAGAGGAGGCTGAGCAATATACACATGGCCCTGCTCAATAAGAGGACGCATAAATCTGAAAAAGAAAGTAAGCAACAAAGTTCTGATATGAGAACCGTCAACATCGGCATCCGCCATAATAATTACTTTGTTGTATCTCAATTTTTCAATATCAAACTCATCACCAATACCGGTTCCAAGTGCAGTAATTACAGGTGTAAGCTTATCATTGCCATAAACCTTATCAATTCTTGCTTTTTCTACATTAAGCATTTTACCCCAAAGCGGTAAAATAGCCTGTATTCTTCTATCTCTGCCACCTTTTGCAGAACCGCCCGCAGAGTCACCCTCTACGATAAATATTTCAGTTTCACTGCTGTCTTTTGACTGACAGTCAGCAAGCTTACCCGGAAGCTGAGCAGATTCAAGAGCAGATTTTCTTCTTACACTCTCTCTGGCTTTTCTTGCGGCCTCTCTGGCTCTTGCTGATGCAAGTGATTTTTCAAAAATAGCTTTTGCAGCAGAAGGATTTTCTTCAAGGAAAATCATAAGCTTTTCTCTTACAAGCTTATCGACCATTGTTCTAACCTCGGTATTACCGAGCTTTGCTTTGGTCTGACCCTCAAACTGAGCTTCTTTAAGCTTTACGCTGATAATTGCAGTAATACCTTCTCTAACATCCTCACCGCTTAAATTTTTGTCATTATCCTTAAGCTTTCCGAATTTTCTGGCATAGTCGTTCATCACATAAGTCAACGCACGCTTAAAACCTTCTTCGTGAGTACCGCCGTCGGTAGTATGAATATTATTTGCAAATGTAAGCAGATTTTCGTTATAGCTTTCGTTATACTGCATTG
>JAXJSN010000085.1:0-2729 GCA_036310085.1 Ruminococcus sp. | reverse complement strand
TATTTTTTAGATTACTTCTGCAATAATTCTCTGCATAGTTGTTACATCCTGAACATTAACATTGTCGTTAAAGTCAGCATCAGCATTAGAAAGCTGTGTATCATCAAGTTCGATTACTTCTGCAAGGTAACGCTGAAGCATTGTTACATCCTGAATTTTAAGCTCGCCATCACCGTCTATATCGCCAATAACATATTTTGTCGGGTCTTCGCAATTAGATAATATGTTTTCAATTTTATCGTGTATATCTTTTATTTCTTCAGGAGTTACCACTCCCTCAGTTATAAATAACTCAAGATTTTCTTCAACACTTGCAAAAACATCAGTCGGGCTTACATACAACTCATCAATAATGCTTTGCATAATTTCAGTATCATCAATAAACTCTACTTCAAGTACAGCATAAACAATTAGATACTGAGCAAGTGTAGATTCGTAGGTTTCGCCATAAGCAGTATCCCAACCATAAATTTCACCCTCAGAAGTAACTGATAGCGGAGTACCTGCATTTGAATTAGTCCATTCAACTATAACAAAACCCGCCAATTGTGGGTCATCAGTTGGTTCATGACCAACTAAAGGATATATTTCATTACTATCAGGAGCATAAAGAGTATCGCCATAGCAATCGGAAGTTACAAAAATATCGTATGTCATATAGCCTGACTTTGAATAAAAAATCATCGACCATTCATTAGCTCCGCTTATTTCATCAAGATCATATTGACCCAAATTCAAAGCATTTTTTATTGAATATTTTGCAATGCCTGTTTCGGGATCATATTCACATTTTTGAGCATAAGACATAAAATCAGGTGTTTTAGCTGTATCATCAAGCTTGTAAATATGACAATAGAATTCATCGTCATCAGGACAATCCCAACCAAGGCTATTTACATCAATATAAAATACTTTATAGCCTATATAAATAGTCGGATCAATGCAAGCGATAAGTACATATTCTGCATCTAAACACATTTCATAAACAGTATCTTCATCTAAACCGTTATCAATTGCATACTTATCAGCTTCATCATACATAGAATTAATTACATCATTAGGGGATACGAAATACTCATCTATATAAAGTTGAAGAGCATCTCTTAAATTATCATTATCTGAATAACTAATTGCGTGTCTTGCTAAAACATTTTCCTTTGTGTCACCATCAATATAAGTTTTGCCGGCAATCTCATATAATGATTTTGAATGTTTTGGAGCACCCAAATTTGAATTGTTTTTCCATTCTGCATAAATTAAATCTGTACCATCAATTGCATATCCAAAATAACCATCTTGTGGGTCAGGAGCATAAAGAGTGTCGCCATAACAAAATGCATTAACAACAGCAGGGAAGGATTGATAATTAACACCTGCATACTCGCTTGATGTATGAACACTTAAAATAATTAACCACTCATTTTTGTAGTTCATCTTTTCAAGCTCTGTATAACCTTGCTCAATAGCTGAATTTAAGTCATATGTTGCAATACCTGTTTCAGGATTATATTCACACTTTTCAATTTTCGACTGCCAAGATGGGGGAACACCTAAACCATCAGCACGGTAGATATGACAATAAACATTACCTGACTTTGCATATTCATCCCAACCAAAGCTATTCATATCAAAGCTTAATATCTTATCTTTTAAAGGCACACTTGGCAAATAACATTTATTAAGCACACTCTTAACAGCTTTAATTGTATTTTGATCATTTGTAAGCTTTTCAACTTCAGACATAACAGCCTCAGGCTCTACTCTAAGCTCAGTAACAATCTTTTGTGCAACTGTGTCTATTATATCTCTATCCCAATTATTAACAAGATAATCTGCAAAAATTATCTCCTTGGTTTTTCCGTAAGGTATTGTTTCACCCTGAACCTTACCTGATGTAGTTATGCATAACTCTGCACCCAAATCACTTTCTTTCCATTTAACCATTACTGTTTTCTTCTCTGAATCTACAGGATTCTCGTAATATATATTACTATCGGGAGCATACACAGTATCGCCATAACATTCAGAGTTAAGCACCACAGGATATGTTTCATTTCCGCTTTTTGTGTTGAAAATAACAGCCCAACTTTTTCTTTTGTCTATTGTTTCAAGGTCGGTATAACCTTTTTTAATGCCTGTCGCAATATCATAAGTTGCAATACCTGTTGACGGATCATATTTGCATCTTTCAGCCTTGCTCTGCCATCCCGGATAACTGCCTGTTCCATCTAAGCTATAGATATGACAGAATATGCCGCCTGCGGCACTTTCTTCCCAGCCGCAGGATTTAACATCAAAATTAAATACCTTTGATTCGCCTAATTGTTCCTCAGCATTTACAGCAAAAGGCATAGCTGTAAATGCCATTACTGTCGCAACAAAAGTTGCAACTAATTTTTTAAGTTTTCCTTTCATTTAATTTCAACTCCTTAAATTTATGCGGTAATGTTGCCTATAATAGCTATACCATTTCACATTTATTTTATATCTCTAATTTCACATTGTCAATAGTTTACACAAAAGTTTTAATTAATTATCTAATTAAATATACACCAAATACAAACGACCGCAGATATATTTTTACATCTGCGGTCGTAAATATTATTTTGTAAAATTAATTATAAAACTTCTGCAATAATTCTCTGCATAGTTGTTACATCCTGAACATTAACATTGTCGTTAAAGTCAGCATCAGCATTAGAAAGCTGTGTATCATCAAGTTCGATTAC
>JAXJSN010000084.1:0-5248 GCA_036310085.1 Ruminococcus sp. | reverse complement strand
TTTTAACCTTGTACAACCTTGAAATATGTCACCTATGGTGGATATCCCATGTCCAAATACCACGCTTTCTAATGCAGTGCAACCAATAAATGCTTCATCTATAATTATCGTTACACTATCAGGAATAACAATAGACTTAAGGCTCTTGCAATTTCTAAAAGTACCCCTTCCTATATATTCAATAGTATTAGGAAGTATTATACTTGTCATATTATCTTTAAAAGGACGATCGCCAGAAATAGCTACAACAGGTATACCGTTAATTTCGCTTGGAACAACTACCTCTGTATCAGTTCCCATATATTCATATATGCAGACTCCTGGTGAAAAAAGATTTGTTTCAAGCATAATTTCATACAGAAAATCGCCATATACACTAAAACCATATGTATTTCTTTCAATTGTATCGGCATTTACCGTAATAGGCATAGCACCAACGGATAACATCATAACAGCAGAAAGCATTACTGCTATAGCTTTTTTGAATTTTAGCATAAGTTTTCACTCCTAAATAAATTCAATTTTAAAATAATAATTATTTATATCAACTTAAATCTAAAATAAATATCAAATATACTCATAAAAACTGATGAAATGTACATATTATTACAATTGTATCTTGTTTTATATCTGTAATAGTGTTAAAATTAATCAAAGAAATTATTTTTGCATATTGGAATTAAAAAAGCTGTATTTAATATTATAATAAATTAGTATACATAATTAAACTAACTATACTTTCAGCTATGGAGGCAGTATTTTGAAATTAGGACTTGATATAGGCTCAACCACAATTAAGTGCGTTGTGCTGGATAATACTGATAAACTGATTTACAGCACATACGAAAGACATTATTCTCAAATTACAGATAAAATAGCCGCTATACTTAACAAGGTTCGTTCTGAGGTAAAGGGCGTTGATAAAGCATTTGTTGCTCTTTCAGGCTCCGCCGGTATGGGCGTGGCTGAATCTTGCGGAATAGACTTTATTCAAGAGGTTTATGCTACAAGAGTTGCCGCAAATACCTTTATTCCCGGTACTGATGTTGTTATTGAGCTTGGTGGTGAGGATGCTAAAATACTTTTCTTGACAAATGGTCTTGAAGTAAGAATGAATGGTACTTGTGCAGGCGGTACAGGTGCGTTTATTGACCAGATGGCTACTTTGCTTAATGTTCCTCTTGAGGAGCTTGATGACCTTGCTAAGCAATACGAAAAAACTTATACTATCGCTTCACGATGCGGTGTTTTTGCAAAAACAGATATTCAACCTTTGCTTAATCAAGGTGCAAGAAAAAGCGATATTGCCGAAAGCATTTTCAATGCCGTAGTAAGTCAGACTGTTGCTGGCCTTGCACAAGGCAGAGAAATTGAAGGTCAGGTAGTTTATCTTGGCGGTCCTCTTACTTTTATGAGCGAGCTTAGAAATTGTTTTGACAGAACTCTTGAAACTAAAGGTATCTGTCCTGAAAACTCTCTTTATTATGTCGCTTGTGGTGCCGCTCTTTGTGCGGAAAAAACAATAGATTTTGACAAGGTTATTGAAAGTGTAAAAAATTACAAGGGTTCAGGTAACTTTGCGTTTAACAAACCTCTTTTTGAAAATAAAGAGGAATATAACGAGTTCTTAAACCGCCACTCAAAGGCTGATGTAAAACAGAAAGAGCTTAAAGGTTACAAGGGTAAAGCTTATGTGGGTATGGACTCAGGCTCTACTACCGTTAAGGGTGTAGTGCTTGATGAAGACGGACAACTGCTTTATTCAAAGTATATGCCGTCAAAGGGTAACCCTGTTGAAATAATTAAAGCCTTTCTTGAAGAAATATATACAATCAATCCACAAATAAATATTGCTTCATCTGCTGTTACAGGCTATGGCGAAGAAATTATAAAAAATGCTTTTGCGGTTGATTTCGGCATAGTTGAAACTATCGCCCACTTTACAGCAGCTAAGTATTTTATGCCTGATGTTGAATTTATTATTGACATTGGCGGTCAAGACATTAAATGCTTCAAAATTCACAACGGAGCTATTGATAATATTTTCCTAAACGAAGCCTGCTCCTCCGGTTGCGGTAGCTTTTTGCAAACATTTGCAAATGCACTCGGATATGAAATTGAGGAATTTGCAAAGCTTGGTCTTTTTGCAAAGCGTCCTGTTGACCTTGGCTCACGCTGTACTGTATTTATGAATTCAAGTGTTAAGCAGGCTCAAAAAGATGGTGCTACAATTGAGGATATTTCTGCCGGATTATCTTTGAGCGTTGTAAAAAATGCATTGTACAAGGTTATCCGTGCATCAAGCCCTGATGAATTGGGTAAAAAAGTAGTTGTTCAGGGCGGTACATTCCTGAATAATGCCGTATTGCGTGCCTTTGAAATGGAAATGGGTGTAGAGGTTGTTCGCCCTAATATTGCAGGTCTTATGGGTGCATATGGTGCGGCTCTCTATGCTAAAAATAAATCTAAAAATAACAAGAGTACCTTAATTGACAAAAAAGGTCTTG
The DNA here is from genome assembly GCA_036310085.1 of Ruminococcus sp. Lineage (GTDB taxonomy): Bacteria > Bacillota > Clostridia > Oscillospirales > Acutalibacteraceae > Ruminococcoides. The sequence continues at coordinate 2,741 of JAXJSN010000084.1, read as the reverse complement.
ATAATTTTATTCACGAAATTAAGGTTTCAAATTGCGGTCTTTGTAACAACAATTGCCGTCTTACAGTAAACTCATTCGGAAGCGGCAGAAAATACATCGCCGGTAACAGATGCGAGCGTCCAATTACAAAAAAAGCTCCTTCAAATGATATGAATATGTACGAATACAAGCTCAATATTATTGAATCCTACAAGCCTGTTGAGGGCTTAAGAGGTAAGCTTGGCTTACCTATGGGACTTAATATTTACGAAATGTATCCATTCTGGTACAGATTCTTTACAGAGCTTAAGTTCGAGGTTATACACTCTCCTTTCTCAACAAGAAAGCTTTATCAGTTAGGACAACAGACAATCCCAAGTGATACTGTCTGCTTCCCTGCTAAGCTTATCCACGGACATGTTCAATCTCTTATAAATGATGGTGCTGAAACTATCTTCTATCCCTGCCTTTCATATAATTTTGATGAACAGCTTGGCGATAATCATTACAACTGTCCTGTAGTTGCATATTATCCTGAGGTTATCAAAAACAATATGAAGGATATACACAAAGTACATTTTATCAAGGAATACTTTGGTGTTCATCGTCCAAAGGAATTTCCTCAAAAGGCTTATCAGCGTCTTTCACAGCATTTTCCTGATATTACCCTCAACGAAATAAGAGTTGCCGCAAAAAAGGCGTATGAAGAACAGGAAAACTACAAGAAAAAGATTCTTGAAAAAGGCAACGAAATTATCGCAAAGGCTGAACAACAAGGCAAAAAGATATTTGTACTTGCCGGCAGACCTTATCATATTGACCCCGAAATTAACCACGGAATTGACAAGCTTATAGCAGGATTTGATGTTGCAATTGTAAGTGAAGATGTTGTAGCGGCTAGAGTTGAAAAATTCCATACAGGCGTGCTTAATCAATGGACCTATCATTCAAGACTATATGCAGCCGCTAAGTATATTACAACTCGTAAGGATATGGAGCTTGTACAGCTTGTATCTTTTGGTTGCGGTGTAGATGCCATTACCACTGATGAGGTAAGAGAAATTCTTGAAGAAAATGACAAAATCTACACTCAAATTAAAATTGACGAAATAACAAACCTCGGAGCAGTTAAAATCCGAATCCGCAGTTTACTTGCGGCTATTGACAAGGACTAACCGGAGGATATATGGCTAAACTAAAATACGATAAAAAAACCGGTCGTTTGCTTTTTACAAAGGAAATGAAAAAGGATTACACAATCCTTATGCCTAATATGGCCCCAATACACTTTAGAATTTTAAAAAATGTTTTTGACCACTACGGTTACAAATCTGTTCTACTTGAATCCTGCGGACCTGAAATTGCTCAGACTGGTCTTAAATATGTACACAACGACACCTGCTATCCTGCACTTTTGGTAATAGGACAATTCATTCACGCTTTACAGAGTGGTGAATATGATGTTCACAAGGTTGCTCTTATGATTACTCAGACAGGCGGCGGATGTCGTGCATCAAACTACATCTATCTTCTCAGAAAAGCTTTAAAAAAAGCAGGTTTTGAGTTTGTACCTGTAATTTCTCTATCATTTGGTATGGAAAAAAACAGTGGTTTCTCGCTTTCTGTTTCACTTATCAGACGATTTGTCGGCGGTCTTGTTTACGGCGATCAGCTTATGCTTTTGTCTAATCAGACAAAGCCTTATGAGATAAACAAAGGCGAAAGTATGGCCCTTGTTGATGAATGGGTTGACAAACTTTCGCAGTTACTCATTGAAGGCAAGGGATACACTCTTGAAGAAATCGACGAAAATCTTGATAAAATTACTAAATCATTCTCTCAAATCAAGCTTAACAAAACCCCAAAGGTTAAGGTTGGTATTGTAGGCGAAATTTATGTAAAATATTCTAAAATGGCTAACAATGGTCTTGAAGAATTTCTTGCTGAGCAGGATTGTGAGGTATGCGTACCTGGAATTATGGGATTTGCGGCATTCAAGGTTGATAATCGTATAGAAGATTACAAGCTTTACGGCGGCAATTCTATTGTATATAAATTCTGTAAAATTCTGCTTAACTATGTTCTTAAGCTTGAGGAGCTTATGGTTGAGGCGGCTGAAAAGTACGGCTTTATCCCACCTCATAGATATGAGCATACAAAAGAGCTTGTAAAAGGTGTAATCGGTTACGGCAGTAAAATGGGCGAAGGCTGGCTTTTAACAGCTGAAATGCTTGAGCTTGCTGAAACAGGCTACGAAAATATTGTATGTACTCAGCCATTTGGTTGCTTACCTAACCATATTAATGGTAAGGGTGCGATCCGCAAAATTAAGGAAGTAAAGCCAAATGCAAATATAGTTACTATTGACTACGACCCGGGTGCACCAAAGGTAAATCAGGAAAACAGAATCAAACTTATGCTTGCTGTTGGTAAGGAAGAGCTTAATAAACAACTTGCAAAAGATTGATAATTAAACTATTAGCACATAATTTAAATTGCGGACTGTTTTAGCAGTCTGCAATTTTTTTAATACATTGTATAAAATATTTATAACTTTTATTTACGATCCAAAATCTAAAAGTTTCGGTCCAGCCTTTACAAAGGCTGGCAGGTCAAGGACGGAGTCCTTGCAGGTTTTAAGGACAGAGTCCTTAACAATAAGCTTTTAAAAAATTCCGTTAATAACGGAATTTTTAATTAATTCATTTTAGGTTAAAGGGCTTTGCCCTTTAAAATCCCACAAGGGTTTTCAACCCTTGACC
>JAXJSN010000083.1:0-2159 GCA_036310085.1 Ruminococcus sp. | reverse complement strand
GTAAAGGCATCATTGCCGTTATCTCCGCTTCAACGGTTTGATTATAAATTTACTATATTATATTCCCAATTACCTACTTTGTCAAGGGGTAAATAAAAATATATAAAAAGTTCTAAAACAAGATAACTTTTTTGTTTTACTTCGATTTTACATCGTTTGGGTTACGAATTTTACAGCCTGAAATTACACTATAACTGTGGACGAAAGAAATAACCACAGAAAGGATATTAAAGATTTATGAAAAGAATTCTCAGTTTAGTATTGGCAGCAATTTTAATGTGTACAGTATTTGTAGGCTGCAGCAACACAAGTGAAACAGTAACAACAGACGGCTCAACTTCTATGGAGAAGGTAATCGGAGCATTAGGTGAGGCATTTGAAACAGAGAAAGGCATCACAGTAACCTATAATCCTACAGGTTCAAGCTCAGGTATCAAGGCGGTTAAAGAAGGAACTTGCGATATCGGTCTTTCTTCAAGAAACCTTAAGGACGAGGAAATCGCAGAAGGTCTGAAAGGTACAGTATTAGCTTACGATGGTATTGCAATTATCGTTAATAACGAAAACCCAATCAGCGATATGGATTTAGAAACTATCGCAAAGATTTTTAAGGGTGAAATCACAAACTGGAAAGAACTCGGTGGCAAAGATGCTGAAATCGTTTTAATCGGTCGAGAAGCGGGTTCAGGTACAAGAGATGGTTTCGAGAGCGTTACAGATACAGAAGACGCTTGTAAATATCGTCAGGAGCTTACTTCTACCGGTGATGTTATCACTACGGTTTCAAACAACGAAGATGCTATTGGTTACGCATCAATTGCTTCTGTTGAAGAAACAGTAAAAACAGTAACAGTTGGTGGTGTAGAACCTACAGAGGAAACTATTAAAAACGGTACATATGTAGTTCAAAGACCATTTGTACTTGTTACAAAAGAGGGTGAAGCACTTTCCAATAGTGCGAGTGCATTCTTTGACTATATTACAAGCGATGAAGCGGCAGAGATTATTGCGTCAGCAGGTGTAGTTGCAGCTTAAAAACAGAAAAAGCGAGCGACGGCTGAGGTTTCAGTCGCCGCTTTTGCCCTATACAGGCGAGGTATTATTTATGAAGAAAAAACAACTATTTGAAACTGCAATTCATGGGATTTTTCTTATCTTAGGACTTATTACAGTAGGATTTGTTCTGCTTATCACTGTTTATCTGATTGTATCTGGTATCCCTGCCATTAAAGAAATCGGACTTATAAATTTTCTTTTTGCTGCTGAGTGGACACCTACAAAATCAGAACCTCAGTACGGAATTTTACCATTTATATTAACAAGCGTATATGGAACAGCAGGTGCGATTATAATAGGCGTACCTATTGGCTTTATGACAGCAGTTTATCTTTCTAAGGTCGCAAATAAAAAGGTTAGAACAGTTGTAGAAAACGCAGTGAACTTGCTAGCAGGTATTCCGTCAGTCGTGTACGGCTTAGTGGGTATGCTGATTTTAGTGCCCGCTATAAAAAAGATTTTCGATGTACCTGACGGAGCAAGTTTGCTGGCGGCGATTATTGTACTAGCTGTTATGATTCTTCCATCAATCATAAAGGTTTCCATAACCTCTCTTGACGCAGTACCTAAGGAGTATGAGGATGCATCTCTTGCACTTGGTGCTACACCTACCGAAACATATTTCAAAGTGTCTGTACCTGCCGCAAAAAGCGGTATTGCCGCCGCAGTAGTGCTTGGTGTAGGCAGAGCCATTGGGGAAGCTATGGCGGTTATGATGGTGTCGGGTAATGTGGCAAATATGCCTTCTCTTTTTGAAAGTGTGCGTTTTCTTACAACAGCTGTATCAAGTGAAATGGCATATTCAAGTGGACTTCAGCAACAGGCACTTTTCTCTATAGCGTTGGTGTTATTCCTGTTTATTATGCTTATAAATGTAACTCTTAACTTTTTCTTGAAACGAGAAAGGAAGTGATTTTGTGAACGCAAGTCTTAAAGGTGAAATGAAAAAGAGCCGTAAGGTTTATATAACTATTATGAAATGCGGTATGCTTTTTTGCACTGCATTAGTAGCGTTATTGACACTGTTTATGATAGCGTATGTTCTGATAAAAGGTGTGCCAAATATCAGCTGGGAACTTTTATCAACAAAGCCTAGTTATATC
>JAXJSN010000082.1:0-14722 GCA_036310085.1 Ruminococcus sp. | reverse complement strand
CAGATTTTTAAATGTTTACTGAATCAAAATCCCAGATTTTGAGCCAAAACACAATTATTATTGGGTTTTGGTAAAACACCGACGGCGTGTCGGTGTTTATTCAGTACACATTATATAAATTAAAATGCAACAGGCACAATCTGATTGGATTGTGCTTGTTTTGTTTTTTGAAAAATAGTTACAATATAAAAAGATAAAATATTACTATAAATAATGTAAAAAATTAATGTAATTGTGACATATAGGCATACACAATTAATAAAATTGAACACTGTTCAAAAGGATAGTTCATTAAATATTGCTCTAGAAGTTTTTAAATTATTGGTTTATAATGTGTAACTGTAATTTTATTACAGGAGGTTATTAAAAATGAAAAAAAGAAAGATTCTATCAGTCATCTCGGTTGTATTATGCCTTGTATCACTGTTCACAATGACAGGTGAGGCTGCAGCGAGAACAAATTTTGGTACATATGTGGATAAATATATTCCTACTCCAGATGTTAGCATTTGTCCTTCAACACAGGGTTTTGCTGCAGGTTCTAAATATCTGTACAGTGTTAAGATCGATAATCTTGATTCAAGAGCTGTGATTTACAGAGCTAACAAGGATGGAAAGTCAAAGGCAGAAATTCTTAGAAATGCGGATGAAAACAATGGATATTATGCATATGGTCTTGGTCATGCTAATGATATGTGCGTAACATCAGTTAATGGTAAATCAAGACTTTATATTACAACTTCAACTGATAAGTTTAATAATAAGTATGATATTGCTGTTTTGGAAATTACCGGTAATACATATAAATGTATTGCAAAATACGATATATTGATTGATGATAATGAAAATGGTAAAGAAGATGGTATTTCAGGTATTACTATAACTGATCATCATTATGATAACGACACTAAGATTAGATTTCTTTTAAAGAGTGGAAACAATGTGTACACTTATGTAATTAATAAATCAGATAATAGAGTTGTACAGGAGCCTAGGTACGCATTAAGAATTCTTAGAAACCATGTTTATGTAACAAGAAATGATACAAAGGTTACGGAGGAAATTATACTTTCTACAGACAATTTTAGTGCTCAGGGTTTTGATTACTGCAAAGAGACTGATACTTTGTACTTTAGCCTTGGTGGTAATGGTAAAACAAGTTACAAGAATAAAAGTATTGTATTAGCATATAAAAATATTTACGATCGAATTAATCCTCATTTTATAGGTGCTCCACCTAGTCCGTTATTATTTCCATTAAATAATCAAACATTCTATGTAACAAGTAATGCTTATTCTGCTTTGTTTGAAATTGAGGGTACAGGTATTTCTAGCGATGGAAAAATGTACTTTAATGCAAACAGAAGAGTAACAGATAAAAATTGCAATCATGATGTTATTTCATACTTTACAGGTTTTAAAGCATTCTAATTAAATAAATCCAATTGCAAGTGCGTAGGTTTTATCTATGCACTTGTTTTTTTGATTTATAGGAAATTGCTCTGTTATGTTCGGGCATAGAAGTATTAAAAATATATGAAGCTATCTGCACGAATTGCGTGCGAGATACTCGCTTTTGCTTTTAAAGAAATATATACAACCTATTGGGTAGTTGAACGACCGAAAAATTGCTTGTCATATTTTGCTGAATATTAAAGATTTATAGACTATATTTTAAGTCGATTGTTAGAAATCTAATTTAAATACTTAAATTGGGTTGACAATAAAATAATCGTATGGTAATATACACCTACAACTTAAGAAACCTATGAGGGAGTAGTGGCACGAGAGTGTGGCAAATCAACATCCTGGCTTTGTGGTATTCCACAGGTCTGGTTTGTCTTAAATAACGAGACTCATGTATTGCTTTATTGGCTGTGCGTGTGTCTTTTTTTATTTTTGGTATTTAACGAGTACAGCTAAAGGCTGTACTCGTTTTTTGATTTGTGAAAATATTTTCTTGGGCGAGGTATTCGCTTTGGTTAGAAAGGTGTTGTTTTTATGTTTATCGAAATTAATGGTATCAAAAAAAGTTTTGGTGCAGATGAGGGAAAAGTTGAGGTTTTAAAGGGTATTGATCTTGGTATCGAAAAAGGCGAAATTTGCGTACTTTTAGGACCATCAGGCTCCGGTAAATCTACACTTCTCAATATTATTGGCGGTATTGATAGTGCCGATAATGGTTTTATTTCCATAAACGGAGAAAAAACAGTTGATATGAGCGAAAAAGCATTAACAACATATCGCAGAAAACATCTTGGTTATATATTCCAGATGTATAACCTTATTCCAAACCTTAATATTAAAGAGAATATTGAGGTGGGTGCTTATTTAAGCAGTAATCCTTTGGATGTTGATGACCTTTTAAAAACACTCGGACTTTATGAACATAGACATAAGCTCCCTAATCAGCTTTCTGGTGGTCAGCAGCAGAGAACCGCAATCGGTCGTGCTATCGTTAAAAATCCCGATATACTACTTTGTGATGAGCCTACAGGTGCTTTGGATTACAAAACTTCAAAGGAAATTTTGAAGCTAATCGAGGATGTAAATAAAAAATATGGTAATACCGTTATAATGGTTACTCATAATGATGCTATAAAAAATATGGCTGACCGAGTTGTAAAGCTTCGTGACGGAATGATTAGACATAATTACATAAACAAAGAGAAAATGACAGCAACTGAGCTTGATTGGTAAACTGAAAGGATGAAAGATTATGAAGAATCCACTTATTAAGAGATTTCCTCGTGAACTAAAAAGTGAAGTCGGAAAATATCTCATAATTTTTGTTTTTATGGTTGTTGTAATAGGCTTTGTTTCCGGATTCCTTGTTGCTTCGGGAAGTCTTATAAATATTTACAACAACAGTTTTGAAAAGTACAGCATCGAAGATGGAAATTTTGATATTCAGTACAAAGCAGATGACAAAACGCTTGAAACTATCGAATCTGATGGTAAAGTTAAGGTATATGAAAATTTCTATTTGGATCGTACAACTAAAGAGATTGACAGTACTCTTCGTATTTTCAAAAATCGTGAGGATATTAACAAGGTTTGTCTTCACGAGGGCAAGTTCCCAGCAAAGAAAAATGAAATTGCCATTGACAGATTATATGCCTTAAATAACTCTTTAAACATAGGAGATACTCTTACTATTGGCGATAAAAAGCTGACAATCAGCGGTTTGGTATCACTTGCTGATTACAGTGCTTTGTATTCAAGCTCATCTGATATGATGTTTGATGCAATCAAGTTCGGTGTTGCAATTATGACCGAACAGGGTTTTAATGATATGGGCGAAGTAGGTTTTCACTATAATTATTCGTGGAAATATAACAGCAGTCCTGATGATGATATAAAAGCAAAAGAAATGTCAGAGGATTTACTTGAGGTAATTTCAGAAAATACTGTTGTTACAGGTTTTAATCCAATGTTTTCAAATAATGCAATTCAGTTTGTTGGTGACGATACAGGCAGTGACCGCTTAATGTTTACAGCTTTCCTTTATATTGTTGTAATTATTATTGCATTTATAATGGCGATTACAACTAACAATACTATTGCAAAAGAAGCTAATGTTATTGGAACTCTTCGTGCTTCGGGTTATACTAAGGGAGAAATTATTCGCCATTATATAACAATGCCGATGATGGTTATAATTATTTCTGCTCTTGTAGGTAATATACTCGGTTATACAATTTTTGAAGATATTGCAGAAAGTATTTATTATACAAATTACAGCGTGCCTTTATATGTTACACAGCCAAGTATCGAAGCTTTTGTAAAAACAACGCTAATACCTGTTGCAATTATGCTTATTATCAATTTTGTGATTTTAGCTTACAAAATGAGATTATCTCCGCTACGCTTTATTCGTCGTGATTTAAAAACAAATCAGCGTAAAAAAGCACTTAAACTTAATACAAAAATCGGTATTATGCATCGTTTCAGAATAAGAATAATTTTACAGAATATGCCTAACTACATTACAATTTTTATCGGCATACTTCTTGCAAATGTTATTCTTTTGTTCGGAATGGGTTTCCCTAAGCTGCTTGATAAAAACAGTGAGCTTATAAGCGAAAATATTATTTGCGATTATCAGTATATATTAAAAATGCCTGTTGAAACTGAAAACGAAAAAGCTGAAAAATACTGTGCAGGTAGCCTGTCTACTATCGAAGGCAGATTAAAAAGCGAGAGTGTGTCAATTTACGGACTTGTTCCAAATAGCTCTTATATTGACATTGATACAGAAAAAGGCGTATTTATTTCTGAGGCTTATTCTCAGAAGTTTAAGCTTTCTAAAGGCGACACAATTACATTAAAAGAGGATTTTGGCACAAAAGAATATAGCTTTGAAGTTGAGGGAATTTATAGTAATCCGACCTCAATCGCTGTTTATATGGATAAGGAATTGTTCAACAAAACCTTTGATAATGAAAAAGACTACTTCAATGGTTATTTGTCAGACGAAAAGCTTAAAGATATTGATGAAATGATGATTGCTACAATTATCACGGAAGATGATATGAACAAGATGTCTCGTCAGCTTGATAATTCTCTGGGTTCAATTTTTGATATGTTCTATATTTTTGGCTTAGTGATGTTTATGCTTATAATTTACTTGCTTTCAAAAATTGTAATAGAAAAAAACGCTCAGTCTATTTCAATGGCAAAAATACTTGGATATAGTAATACTGAAATAAACGGTCTTTACGTTATTTCAACCAGCATTGTAGTTGTGCTGTCGCTTTTATCGACATTGCCATTAGTAAATATTATAATGAAATATATTTGTGAAGTTGTATTTTCTGAATTTTCAGGCTGGATACCTTACGATATGCCTATGTCAGTATTTGTAACAATAATTGTATCGGGAATTTTAGCTTATTCATTAATTGCATTTGTACAGTTTAGACGAGTAAATAAAATTCCTATGAATTCAGCTCTTAAAAATGTTGAGTAATAGCGAGTGACATATACGCATTTTTCGTATATAGCGTTATATAATTTCAGTGCTTTAGACCCAAGTATAATAAAGTGAATTTATATAAAGAAGTATTACTTTATAAATTTTATTATAAATACAAAAAGGTGCAGTTCAAAACGAACTGCACCTTTTATGGTTAAGATTAAATTTAAATTAACCGAAATATCTCTTTAAAAGACCTGCAAAGCCTGCACCGTGTCTTGCTTCGTCCTTAGCCATTTCGTGAACTGTATCGTGAATAGCATCAAGGTCAGCAGCCTTAGCTCTCTTAGCAAGGTCAAATTTACCTGCACAAGCACCTGTTTCTGCGTCTACACGCATCTGAAGATTCTTCTTTGTGCTGTCTGTTACAACTTCGCCTAAAAGCTCAGCAAACTTTGCTGCGTGTTCAGCTTCCTCAAAAGCGTACTTTGTAAATGCTGCAGAAATTTCAGGATAACCCTCTCTGTCAGCAACTCTTGCCATTGCAAGATACATACCAACCTCTGAACATTCGCCCTCAAAGTTAGCTCTGAGGTCAGAGATAATGTCTTCGCTTACGCCCTGTGCAACACCTACAACATGAACTGTTGCAAATGAATTGTCTTCCTGTACCTTAAACTTAGAAGCAGGAGCTTTACAAACCGGACAAGCCTCCGGAGCCTCTGGACCTTCGTGAACATAACCACATACTGTGCAATACCATTTCATAATTTTTTCTCCTTTGTAATACATATTATTATTGTAGTTGTTCGGCTGAGCAATTTGGACACAGACCATAGTAAATTACAAATCTACTTTGAATTTTAAAACCATTGTTATTTAGTCTGTTAAGTTCATCAGCCTGTATATTGTTTTCTTCAACATCATATACATTACCGCAACAGTTACAAACAAAATGGGGGTGTGGTAAAACATTGCCATCAATTCGTTCTTCACCGTTTACATTGCATATAACGCTGATTTTACCTTCGTTTTTGAACAGCGAAATATTTCTGTATACTGTTCCCAAACTCAGGTCAGGAAAATCGGGCTTAAGCTTTTCATAAACCCAACGGGCACTAGGATGAGTGTCAGTGCTGCAAACTGTGTTGTAGATTGCGTTGCGTTTTGAACTGAAATTTCTTTTAGCCATAACTGTATTCCTTATTTTATTTTATGGATAAAAATGATAATCATTCTTATCTTTAAGTTAATATTAACATAATACGTAGCAATTATAATTACATAAAAGAATTAACAGAAAATTTCATATAAAAAATTGAGGTGTGCTTATGTATCTGAAAAGAAAACTAAAGCTTTTAGCCGTAATGACAGGTGTTATTGTGTTTGCCGTAGTCATTTTATTTGCTTTTACCGGTGCGACAACAAAGCCTGATAATGAAGATAAAATTTTTTTACCAATTATAATGTATCATTCTTTACTTGATGATGTAAAATTACAAAACGACTATATTATTTCACCGTCAATTTTTGAGAATGATTTAAAGTATTTAAAAGAAAAGGGATATACTACCATTACAGTTTCCGAGCTTGAAGAATATGTTTATTGTGATAAACCCTTGCCCGAAAAGTGCATTATGCTTACTTTTGATGACGGCAATTACAATAATTATTATTATGCATATCCGCTACTAAATAAGTACGGTGCAAAGATTGTTTTTTCACCCATTGTATCTATGATAGAAAAATTTACAGATGAAAAAGAAATATCCCTATATTATGGTTATACAGATATAAATGAAATTAAAGAGATGATAAAATCTGGTTTGGTTGAAGTTCAAAATCATTCCTACAATATGCATTCGCTTATGCCTCGCAAGGGAATAGGTATGAATAAAGGCGAAACCGACGAAAGCTATATTTCCGTAATTTCTGACGATATATTAAAGGCTCAAAATTATCTTGAAAAAAATTTAGGAGTAAGTCCAAATTGTTTTGTTTATCCATACGGAGAAAAAAACAAACTGGCTTTGACGGTTATTAAAAAACTTGGATTTATCAGTACAATGACTTGCACCGAAAAGCCTAATTTTATCACTAAAAATCCCGATTCTCTATATGAACTTGGTAGATACCGCAGAGATAGCGGCGAAAGTATAGAAAAGCTGATGCAGAGGATAATTAAAGACGGTAACTTAAAATAATAATTTTGCATACTATATTATTATGTAAAAATAAATATTGGGAGTTTTTATATGCCAAAAGTTTATCTTAGTCCATCATTACAAGAGTATAATCCGTTTATAGATGGCGGAAATGAAGAATATTATATGAATCTTATAGCAGATGCAATGATACCATACTTACTGGCGAGCGGAATAGAGGTAACTCGTAATAGACCTGATATGACATTAGGTCAGGCAATTGCAGAATCTAATGCCGATGATTATGATTTGCATCTTGCTATTCATAGCAATGCTTCTCCGCCAAATATGGCAGGAAGAAATACAGGTGCTGATATTTATTATTATCCGTCAAGCTCAGACGGACAACGATTTGCACAAACAATACAGAGTAACTATAAAGATGTATACTACGACCCCAACAATGTAGAGGTACATCCGACAACTTCTCTTGCAGAGGTAAGAAGAACAAAAGCACCAACTGCTCTTGTTGAGGTTGCATATCACGATAATCCTGAGGATGCACAATGGATAAGAGATAATATTAATAATATAGCACGAGGACTTGCGAAATCTGTTGCAGATTATCTTAATGTTCCGTTTGTGAATACTTGAAAATCTTCTATATGTAATGTATAATATATTAAAAATAAATGGTTTGTTTTTATTATTATAAAGCAATCTGATATTGAACGGAGTGTTAAAATGACAGAATTATCAAATGAAATAAAAAACAGTATTGAAAAAACTATTCAGAACCTTAAAAGAAATAAAATGGACGCTTATTATGTTGATACTAAGGAGCAGGCTTGCGATCTTGTAAAAACTCTTATCGATAAGGGCGATGTTATTTCCAGCGGTGGCTCTGTCACCTTAAAGCAGACTGGTGTTTATGATATTATTACTTCTTCCGATTATGAGTATCTTGACCGTAGCAGAGAGGGAATTACCCGTGAAGAAATTGAAGAGGTTTATCGCAAAACATTTTGTGCTGATGCGTTCTTTACAAGCTCTAATGCCATAACTGAAAACGGCGAGCTATATAATGTAGATGGCAATTCTAATCGAGTTGCAGCTATTTTATATGGTCCGAAGAGTGTTGTGGTTGTTTGCGGTTATAATAAAATTGTAAAAGATATCGAAGCCGCTGCAAATCGTGTAAAATGCATTGCGGCTCCTCAAAATACTGTCAGACTTAACATCGAAACATACTGCTCAAAAACAGGTAAGTGCGTATCGCTTAACGAAGAAAATCCTGAGTTTTGTGCCGGCTGTCACAGTGACGGAAGAATTTGCTGTAATTATGTAGTATGTGGTCAGCAAAGACATCCTCAAAGAATCAAGGTAATTATTATTGGTGAAGAGTACGGATATTAATTACATTTTTCTATGAAATTGTTCGGTTTTGTTCCGGCAACTAAGTGTTAAAATTATATGTTCCTAACTGAATTAACTGCGTTTTGGCACTTGCATTTCTATCTGTAATTTGCAACAAATTATAAAATAAGACAAAGCCGTGGTGCTTTTTGCCTACACGGCTTTGTCTGTATGCAGAATACAATTAAAATTAATTATCTGTTATTCTGCTGGCTTTTATTCTGATTGTTGTTCTGGTTCTTGTTCTGATTGTTGTTCTGATTTTTATTCTGGCTGTTGTTCTGGTTGCTGTTCTGGCTTCTGTTCTGGTTGTTATTGAAGTTCATAACTTAAGCACCTCCTTTGCTATAAGTATTATTAACTGTTTTTCGGTGGATATTCATATGAATGATTTTTTATTAAGAATTAAATCTTTACTTGGCGATGAGTTTGAAGATTTTTTGAAATTTTACGAAGCGGACAATTTTAGAGGACTCCGTGTAAATACTCTAAAATGCAGTGTGGACAAGCTTAAATCTTTGCTTGATTTTAAACTTAAAAATACTCCGTTTTGTAATGAGGGTTTTTATATACCTGAAAATGTTGTATCGCTTGGCAATAATCCTTTGCATCATGCAGGTGCATTTTATATTCAAGAGCCGTCTGCAACCTCGGCAGTAACAATGCTTGATGTACAGGCGGGTGATTATGTGCTTGATTTGTGTGCCGCACCGGGCGGAAAAAGTACACAAATAGGTGCAAAATTAGGTGGCACAGGTCTTTTGTGGAGTAATGAAATAGTTAAAAACAGAGCAAATATTCTGTTATCGAATATTGAACGAATGGGCATTTATAATGCCGTTGTTTCAAATTGTCATCCCGATGCTCTTTGTGATATGCTTGAAAACTCTTTTGATAAGGTTCTTGTTGATGCTCCTTGCAGCGGCGAGGGTATGTTTAGAAAAAACGATGGTGCAGAGGCTGAATGGAGTGTTGAGCATGTAAAAAGTTGTGCTCAAAGACAATTACTTATACTTAACAGTGCTAAAAAAGCTCTCAAAAATGGTGGCGTGTTGGTTTACTCAACCTGTACATTTTCGCAAGAGGAAAACGAGGGAGTAATTAACGAATTCTTGGCAGAAAATCCCGATTTTGTTTTAGAGGATTCAGGTGTTACTTTTGGCAGACCGACACTTGACTATGCAAGAAGAATTTTTCCAATGGATGGCGGCGAAGGACATTTTGCCGCTCGACTTCGGAAAATAGGTGAATCGTATTCTAATAATCCTAAAAATTCTAATAATAAAAAGATAAGTACTGAAATTCTTGATTTTTACGATAGCATTTTTAAGGACAGACCATTTGGCGAAAATATAGAGGTAATTAAAAATAAAATTATAGTTCTTCCTCAGAATTATAATTTTGATGTTAAAGGCTTAAATATCCTCAGAGCAGGAGTTGTGTTAGGTGAAATTGTTAAAAACAGAATTGAGCCACATCACTCAGCTTTTGTAGCGGCTAAAAAGGAACAATGTATTTCTTCTGTTGATTTTGATGTAAATAGTGATGAAATTAAAAAGTTTATCCATGGAGAAGAAATTGCCGTTCCTGCAAATATAAAGGGATATACTGCTGTATGTGTAAATTCGATTACGGTTGGTTTTGGCAAGGCTTCAAACGGCAGACTAAAAAACAAATATCCGAAAGGACTGCGTATTTTAAGATGAACAGATTATCTGATATAGGAACAATTAAAGATATATTACAAAGGCACGGGTTTACTTTTTCAAAAGCGCTTGGTCAAAACTTCTTGATTAATCCCTCAGTTTGCCCTCGTATGGCTGAATACTCAGGAGCAGATAGGGGAGTAGGCGTAATAGAGGTAGGACCGGGAATTGGAGTTCTTACAAATGAGCTTTGTCAGCTTGCTGACAAGGTAGTAGCGGTAGAGCTTGATAAAAGACTTTTGCCTGTACTTAAAGAAACCTTAGGCGAGTATGATAACTTAAAGGTTGTAAATGATGACATTCTTAAAATTGATTTGCATAAGCTTATTAAAGAAGAATTTGCAGGAATGGAAGTAGTAGTATGTGCAAATCTGCCTTATTATATTACTTCGCCTGTAATAATGAAGCTTTTGGAAGACAGACTTCCTATTTCTGCCATAACTGTTATGGTTCAAAAAGAAGCGGCTCAGCGTATTTGTGCAGAGGTAGGCACAAGACAAAGTGGTGCAGTTACCGTTTCGGTAAATTATTATGCAAAACCACAGATGTTGTTTGGTGTTAGTGCAGGTTCATTTATGCCAGCCCCAAAGGTTGATTCTGCTGTAATAAGACTTGATATTTTGCAACAACCGCCCGTTTGTGTTGATGATGAAAAAAAGCTTTTTACAGTTGTAAAGGCGGCTTTTTCTCAAAGAAGAAAAACCCTTGCAAATTCGCTAAGCTCAGGCTTGTCGCTAGATAAAGCTAGTGTAAACGAAATTTTGGAAAAATCAAATGTTCCGCTCAATGCCAGAGCAGAACAACTAAGCTTACAGAATTTTGCAGATATTGCAAATAATATTTAAGGTGAGCATATGAATAATAAAATGAATGGATTATACATAACTGCCCTTATACTGTTTTTGGTAAGCGTTGTAATTATGATTTCAAATATAACAGTTTCAGTTATTTTGCAAGATAGAATGATTTCAACCATTTTGGGAATAAGCGGTGTGCTTATTGCGATGCTTGGTATTATTTTTGCAACCGCAAGCAAGCCTAAAAAAATAAAGGTTGTCAATAGTGATGAAAATGTTGCCGAAAATAACGAAAAAATTTCTGAGGAAAAAACTGAATAAATTTATTATTAATGGTTGACATATATACATTATTGTGGTATTATATACACCGCTAAAAGGGAGTAGTTCGCAGATATTCTGTGATATTAATCGTCAATACACATACCTTTTTTGGTATCGGTTATATCTTAAAGAACAAGACTTTTATTGCATAGGCGAAGTGTCTTTTGCAATAAGAGTCTTTTTTTGTTGACTACCCAATATTATATTCAATGGAGGAGTATCTAATGGAGAATTGGTATCAGTTATCAAGAGATGAAGCTCTTGATAAACTGGGAGTTGATTCACAGGGTTTGTCGTCTGATAAGGCGGCTAAGCTTCTTGAGGAACACGGCGAAAATGTGCTTGAGGAAGGCAAGAAAAAATCTGTATTACAGGTATTTTTAAGTCAATTTGCTGATTTACTTGTAATAATCCTTATTGTTGCGGCAGTCATTTCTTTCTGTTCAGGTAACTTTGAAAGCACAATCGTAATTTTTGCAGTTATCTTACTCAATGCGATTCTTGGTACAGCTCAGCATGTTAAGGCTGAAAAATCACTTGAAAGTCTTAAGTCTTTATCATCACCAAGTGCAAAGGTTATCCGTGATGGTCATAAGATTGAGGTTGAATCAAAGGATGTTGTGCCGGGCGATATTATCGTACTCGAAGCAGGCGACCTTGTAGTAGCTGATGGTAGAATTATCAATAACTATTCTTTACAGGTAAACGAAAGCTCACTTACAGGTGAATCTGAAAATGTTGATAAAAACGATGAAGTAATCGACAAGGAAGTTCCGCTTGGCGACAGAACCAATATGGTATATTCAGGCAGCCTTGTAACTTATGGTAGAGCACTTGTTGCAGTTACAGCTACAGGTATGGGCACAGAGATTGGTAAGATTGCTACACTTATGAATTCTGCTAAAGAAAAGAAAACTCCATTACAGCAGAGTCTTGATAAGTTCTCAAGCCGTCTTGCAATTATTATCCTTGTAATTTCCGCACTTGTATTCGGCTTAAGCCTTTACAATAATATGTCAGTTCTTGATTCACTTATGTTTGCTGTTGCTCTTGCGGTTGCGGCAATTCCTGAGGCTCTTGGTTCAATCGTAACAATTGTACAGGCTATGGGTACTCAGAAAATGGCAAAAGAAAATGCCGTTATCAAGGACTTAAAGGCTGTAGAAAGCCTTGGTTGTGTATCTGTAATCTGTTCTGATAAGACAGGTACACTTACACAGAACAAAATGACTGTTCAAAAAATCTATATCAACGGTGAAAGCATCATTGAAGATCAGCTCGACCTTAAGGTTGAAAGCCATCGTCATCTTCTTTATGATATGGTACTTAATAACGATTCAAGCATTGTTGATGGTAAGGGTATTGGTGACCCAACAGAATATGCTTTGCTTGAAAGCTTCCGTAAAATCGGTTTTGACGAAAACGATATTCGTGATGGTCTTAAGAGAGTTGAAGAAGTTCCGTTTGATTCTGACCGTAAGATGATGAGTACAAAGTACAAAATGCACGGTGTATCTCATATTCTTACTAAGGGTGCTCTTGACGCAATTCTTGATCGTTGCGTTAGCATTGCAACAGCTGATGGTGTTCGTCCTATTACAGATGCTGATAAAGCTAAAATTCTTGAGCAGAATAAGAACTACTCAGAGGCTGGCTTGCGTGTTCTTACTTTTGCATATAAAGAGTCTGACGAAGAGCTTAGCATTGACACTGAGTATAACTACACATTCTTAGGCCTTGTATCAATGATTGACCCTCCAAGAGAGGAATCAAAGCAGGCTGTTGCAGATGCAATCAGAGCAGGTATTAAGCCTGTTATGATTACAGGTGACCACAAAATCACTGCAAGTGCAATTGCTAAGCAGATTGGTATTTTCAGAGATGGTGATATTGCAGTTACAGGTATGGAGCTTGACGCAATGACTGATGAAGAGCTTGACAGTAAGATTGAAAAGATTTCTGTTTACGCTCGTGTATCTCCTGAAAACAAAATCAGAATCGTTGACGCTTGG
This sequence comes from Ruminococcus sp., assembly GCA_036310085.1. Taxonomy (GTDB): domain Bacteria; phylum Bacillota; class Clostridia; order Oscillospirales; family Acutalibacteraceae; genus Ruminococcoides. Next base: position 1,405 of record JAXJSN010000082.1, on the reverse strand, counting down.
CAGAAAAAGGGTAATATCGTTTCAATGACCGGTGACGGTGTAAACGATGCTCCTGCACTTAAAAAAGCTGATATCGGTGTTGCTATGGGTATTACCGGTACTGAGGTTTCTAAGGATGCCGCTTCAATGATATTACAGGACGATAACTTCGCAACTATCATCAAAGCTGTTGCAAACGGCAGAAATGTATATCGTAATATCAAAAATGCTATTCTTTTCCTCTTGTCAGGTAATATGGCAGGTATTTTTGCAGTACTTTATACATCACTTATGGCTTTACCTGTTCCTTTTGAGGCTGTACATCTTCTCTTTATCAACCTTCTTACAGACTCACTTCCTGCTATCTCAATCGGTATGGAAAAGCCTGAAAAGGGTCTTCTTTCACAAAAGCCTCGTGACCCTAAGCAGGGTATCTTAACAAAAGATTTTGTAGCACTTATGCTTGGTCAGGGTGCATTAATTGCAGTAGTAACACTTATTGCTTTCCATATTGGTCTTGGTGTTGATGCCGCAACAGCTAGTACAATGGCATTTGCAACACTTACACTTTCAAGACTTTTCCATGGCTTTAACTGCCGTACAAAGCAGTCAATGTTTAAGGCTGGTTTAACTTCAAATGTTTACTCATTAGGTGCATTTGTTTTAGGTGTATTACTCCTTATGCTCGTTCTCTTTGTACCATTCTTACAGCCTTGGTTCAGTGTTGTAACTATTACTGCTTCACAGTTTGGTTTAATCTTTGTACTTGCATTTATTCCTACTGCAATTATTCAGCTTGTTAAGCTTGTTTTTGATATAAAGTCAAAGTAATCTAACTTTAAACTAAACGATACATTTATTTAATGATTAATTAAATATCAGGGGTTATCGTGATTATGAAAACCCCTAAACAAAAATGGGCTGTCTCACTAGCATTTGCAGGCATACCCGATTCAATACACCTTGTTGCGTATGTGTGCCTGAGAGAATGTAAGTCCACTCTGCCATAAACTGTATTGTCTATAACTCCATACGCTTTCAAAGCAGCCGCATAAGAGTAATTGACTTGATTTGTTGTAACTAAGTTTTGATTGCTTGATAAAAACAGTAAGCCGTTATCTTTGTTACCTATACAGGATTTAAGGAACTCGAATATATCATCACTCAGATGTAGTTTTCTCATTCCTGCAGAAGTTTTGGTTTCGTTTAATACATTTTGTCCGTATTTGCCTCGTGCAACAGTTTTTGAAACGGTGATTGTCTTTTCTTCAAAGTCAATATCTTCGACCATTAAAGCACAACACTCACCGATTCGCATACCAGTGAACATCTACAACAACATAATATCGCTGTATCGAACATCCTCGTTTTTGTGCACATTAAGGAGCTTTTTCTGGTCCTCAACTGTCAATGCTCTGACGGGGAT
>JAXJSN010000081.1:0-7775 GCA_036310085.1 Ruminococcus sp. | reverse complement strand
TGTCAACCCCTTTTTTTAACTTTTTTAAAAGTTTTTTCGTGGTTTTCATTCTTTCTTCGCTCTCTTGCGACAGCTTAGCTATTATAACAGATACTTTTTCATTTTGCAACCCCTTTTTTGAAATTTTTTTAATTTTTTTAAAACTTTTTTAATTCACTTATTTTTTACTCCTTATCTCACCTAAAAAATTGCATCTATGTTTACAATGATATTTATATATTGTGCTTTTAAATAGATTTGGATATATGTATTTATTTATATTCAACAAATCTAGTAATTTTGCTGTAAAGGTATGGATTTTTTCCAGAAATATGATATTATTAGTTTGTATAAATCTCTTTATACAATAACTACCCTTGGAGTTGATAATATGAGTTCTAATAATATCATTACTATTACCAGACAATATGGATCCGGCGGACACGATATAGGTAAGGCTTTAGCTAAAAAGCTTAACATTGCCTTTTATGATAAAGAGCTTATCTCTATTGCAGCAAAAGAAAGCGGTATTTGCCCTGAGGTATTTGCTAATGTAGACGAAAAAGCAACTAATAGCCTTTTATATTCTCTTTCAATGGGTTTATATAGTTATGGTAATAACTTTTCTTCTATGGATGATTTACCCGTCAATGACAAGCTTTATATTTTGCAACACAGAATTATAAAAAATCTTGCAGAAAAAGAAAACTTCGTTGTTGTAGGCAGATGCGCTGACTATGTTCTCAAAGAAAATTCTAATATAGTAAAGGTGTTTATTTATGCTGATATAGATACCAGAGTCAAAAATGCTATTGAAAAGAAGAATATTGACCCTGCAAGAGCAAAGCAAGCTGTATTAAAAGCTGATAAGCAAAGAGCTAACTATTATAGTTTTTACTCAGGACAAAAGTGGGGACTTCCTGATAATTACGACTTATGTATTAACAGTTCAAAACTCACTGCAGAACAAGCATCTGATATTATAATTGAATACTTAAATATAATAAATAAAAAGTAATCTTTAATTTATCTTTTTAAATACATATAGATTGCAATGAATACATTGTCACCTTTTTGAATATAATATATATTACTATGCTTTATATTTGGGAGGTGTTGTGTTTGGTGCATATTATTATGGATTTAGATGACTTTATATTCGGCAACGAAGAATGGCATCAAAGCGAACGGTAGAAAAGTATTTAAAGATTAATACTCTTTGTTTTTATAAACCCCTAACAAAAAAGGATGGAAGCTAAATGCAACCATCCTTTTTTGTTGCCCCTTAAAACGATTCGAGGGCGTGCTTATATAATATATGACATTTACTTATTGATTTATTCATCATTATTTATAAAAGACAGCGGGTCTGCGTAGTTACCATTAATTTTGACTGAAATATGAATATGATTTTTGTCAGTTGCTTCACACGGTACCGCTCCAACTACACCTATTTTATCATTTACAGAAACGGAATCGCCTTCTTTTACTTTCACATCTCCTAATCCACTATAAACACAAACGGCATTATTGGTTGAGATTTCAACAGTTTTACCATAGAACTTATCTTCTTTAACTTTTGTAACTGCACCACCAGTCATTGCACACACATCTTCGCCAAGTTCTCCAAAAAAATCAACACCTGTATGTGGTCTCCAAACATTAAGTGTTTTAAAATACACACTGTTTTCACTATATTCTCGCAATACATTATTTGATTTTAAAGGATATGTCAATGTTAGGTCTGTTGAAAGCATAGTTTCAAGTGCATTTTCTGATGCATCCTTGCCAGTTTCAGGCTGAGTAGTTACCTCTGTAGGCTCGGTAACAGTTTGCGAAACAGATGTAGGAAGTGTAGTATCAAGTCTTGGCATTGGTTTAGTTTGAGTAATACCTTGTATATTATTGTTTACTTCGACAACCTCTGTCGGTACTATTTTCGGTAAGTCACCTGACAGATTATTATATGTTGAGTAAACCGCCATACATACAGCTACAAGACAAATGGAAAACGCTGTATAAAAGCCTATCTTCTCTTTACGATTTCGTTCTCTTTTTCTTCTGTGATTGTTATGATAATTGCTCATAATAAGCACCTCCAATGCTATTATTGGCTGAGGTGCTATTTTTATACATCAAAGTTTTAAAGTATATATTATACATCATTACAAATTTACAAGGATATTTTAACAAAATTATAACCATATTTTTATCAATTTATCATATATTTATATTGACACAAGATTTCATTAATGATAAAATTATGACAGTTAGTCATATAAGTTTGATTATTGATAAAAAAGGAGGTGTTTAGATGATAAAAAAGACTTTTTATAATCTTCCTGATGACAAGCGACAACGCATAATTGATGCTATAATGATGGAATTTTCAAGTTCAACAAGCGAAAAAGTCAGTATAAATCGCATTATAAAAAATGCTAATATATCCAGAGGAAGCTTTTATCAATATTTTGATGATAAGGTAGATCTTGTTGAAATTCTTACTAAGGTATTTGTAAATAAATCGATCGATAGAGCTAATATTGTTTTGCAAAAAACAAACGGAGATATTTTTTATACTTACGCAAAGCTTTTTGATATTCTTACAGACCTTGGTAATGACGAAAAGAATAAAACCGTTTTAAAAAATCTATTAAATAACATTAAAGCTAATGATAATTTAATTTCGGAGTATTTTATAACCAGGTATGATTGTAATGATTTTACAAACGAAATTACAACTTTATTTAATACCGATAATCTAAAATACAAAGATAAGGAAGATATAAAGCTTCTTTCTCAAATACTTTCACAGGTACTTAAAAACGCAATTTTTGACCATTTTGTACTTGGCGAGGATTGTGAAAAAATAAAAATTAGCTATTTGCGTAAACTTGAAATTATCAAGTCAGGTGCAATAGCGGAGGAGTAAAATATGCTATCAAAATTCAGTGTAAAAAAACCAATGACTGTTTTTGTATGCGTGGTTCTTGTTTTAGTCCTTGGCGTAGTTTCATTTCTTAGAATGACTCCCGACCTACTGCCAAATATGGATTTTCCATATGCCATAATTATGACAACCTATGGCGGACAAACTCCTGAAACTGTTGAAGCAACAGTTTCAAAGCCACTTGAACAGTCTTTTTCCACGATTGACGGTGTTAAAGAAATAACCTCAACCTCATCGGAAAACTATTCACTTGTTATGATTGAGTTTCAAGATGGAACAAATATGGATACTGCCACAGTAGATATCCGCTCAAGTCTTGATACAATTTCTGATGCGTGGCCTGATGGCGTTGGCACACCTTATCTTATTAAGGTAAACCCAAATATTATGCCGGTTTCACTTGTAGCTGTTGACTACGGCGATAAATCACGAGATGAGATTTCGGAATATGTTGAAAAAGAGCTTATGAATAAGCTTGAGGGTATTGATGGTGTTGCTTCCGTTTCCACAAAAGGTCTTGTTACAGCAAATGAAAATGTTGTCATTTCACAAAAAAAGCTTGATAAGCTTAACAGTAAAATCTCAGCCGCACTTAATGATCAGTTTGGTGAAGCAGAAGATAAGTTAAATGAAGCAAAAAATGAAATCGACAACAATATTAAGAATGCTGAATCAGGTGCAAACACAATAACATCTTCAATTGATGATATTAACAAGCAACAAGAACAGGTTGCAAAACAACTTGAGGATGCACAGCTTCAAGCTGACAACGGCAAATCACAGCTTCTTGGAGCTAAAATGCAGCTTCTTGACCAGAAAACCTCTTTGACTCAAACAAAGCAAACTCTTGAAATTGCTTATCAGGCTTTACTTGAGCTTAAATCAACATATGATGATTTAATGGTTCAAAAAACTGAGCTTACTAATAAGATTTCAACTCTTACAGAAATCAATGACAAGTACATATCTATTCTTGAGCAAATGAAGGGCTTATCTATTGTAGGCGATGAGTTTAAAGCTCTTAAAGCTCAGCTTGATGAAATCGACAAACAATTAGAGCCATACAATATTACTAAAGAACAGCTCGCTATTACAATTACCGTTGCAAATACTGCTCTTTCAAAGGTTAATACATCTATCGAGGAGCTTAACACAACTCTTAGCGAACTCGGCACTTCTACCGATTCTTTAGATTCTGCTATCTCTGATATTTCAAGCAAACTTACTATGATTGAAGATGGGATCAGTCAAATTGATACCGCAATTAACGGACTTGACGACCAGAGCGTAACTGTTAATCAGGCTCTTGCAACAATTTCTGCACAGCGTTCAAGTGCAGATTTTAAAATGTCTGCCGCACTCACTACACTTACTTCAAAGCAGAGCGAAGTAAACAGTGCTCTTGCTCAGCTTAACTCAGCACAAACAGAAATCCAGAAAAATCTTGACACGCTTTCCGACCAAAAGGAAGAGGCAATGTCTAAAGCAGATGTAAACTCAACTGTTACTATTGATAATATCTCAGGAATTTTAACCGCTCAGAACTTTAATATGCCTGCAGGTTATGTATCTGATGATAAAAACAATAAATATATGGTTCGTGTCGGCGACAAGGTTCAAGGTACTAAAGAGCTTTCTGATCTCGTACTTTTTGACACCGGTATAAAGGGTATTGGTGTTATTAAACTTAGCGATGTTGCAGATGTATTCCATATTGATAACTCCGATGAGGTTTATGCAAAGATTAACGGCAATCCGGGTGTTATTGTAAGCTTTTCAAAGCAGAGTAATACAGCTACATCAAAAGTATGCGAAAATATTAACACTGAACTTGCAAAGCTTTCTGAAGAAACAAAAGATTTAAAGTTTACAAACCTTTATAATCAGGGCGATTATATCGAACTTGTTGTAAATAGTGTTATTCAAAACCTTCTTTCAGGCGCTGTTCTTGCTATCATTATTCTTTTAATTTTCTTACGAGATATTAAACCAACCCTTATAGTTGCAATATCAATTCCTGTCAGCGTAGTATTCGCTATCGTTCTTATGTATTTCAGCGGAATCTCCCTAAATATGATTTCTCTGTCAGGTCTTGCAATAGGTGTAGGTATGCTTGTAGATAACTCTGTAGTTGTTATCGAAAACATTTACCGTTTAAGGAGTATGGGCATATCACCAATCAAAGCGGCTTTAAACGGTGCAAATCAGGTTGCCGGTGCTATTGTAGCTTCAACACTTACTACTATCTGCGTATTCTTCCCAATAGTATTTGTAGAAGGCATTACAAGAGATATTTTTGTTGATATGGCACTTACAATTGCATATTCACTTTTAGCTAGCCTTATTATTGCTCTTACTCTTGTACCTGCAATGAGTCAGGGTATGCTCCGCAAAATTAAAAATGAAACCAACAAAAAACCAAGCAAAATTTTAAATGCGTATGAAAAATCATTAAGATTTGTTTTAAACCACAAGGTAGTTACAATTCTCGTAACTATAGCACTTCTTTTCTCAAGTATCAGTATTTCTCTCCTTAGAGGCTTTAGTTTTATGCCTGAAATGAGCAGTCCTGAAATTCAGGTTACAGTAACTCTTGATGTAAATGCAACACTTGAAGAAACAGTTGAAACAGCTGAACAACTCAATAAGATTCTTGAAAAATACGATCAGTTTGAAACTGTAGGTGTTATAACAGGCGGCACATCAAGCCTTATGGGACTTTCAGCCGGTTCAGGCAACGATGCAGGTTCATTAATGGCTTACTGTGTTCTCAAGGATGAATATACAAAGGAATGTGCTGAAATCTCCAAGAACATCGAAACTGACTGCAAAGAAATAGATGGCGAAGTTGAGGTAGTAGGCGGTTCAACAGGCTCAATGTCAACATTACTCGGTGGAACAGGTGTTCAAGTAGTAATTTATGGCGATGATTTGGAACAGTTAAAGACAACTGCTGAAGATATGGCTGAAAAGCTTAAAACTATTCCTGGTATTGACGAAACAGACAGCGGTGTTGGCGCAACCTCACCTGAAATCAAAGTTACTGTTGATAAGGCAAAAGCCGCTAAATACAGCTTAACAGTTGCTCAAGTTTATCAGCAAGTAGCCTCAGCAATTGCAGAAGAAAAAACTTCTACTACTCTCACTAATAACGAGGGCGATGAAGTAAATGTAGTAGTAATCAAAGATGAGAGTCAGAAAATAGATTCAAATTCTATCGAAAATATTGTTATTAAATCAACAACACCTCAGGGCGAAGAAAAATCTGTAAAGCTATGGAAAATAGCTGAAGTTTCAAAATCTGAGGCTATGGACACAATCAGCAGACAAAATCAGAAGAGATTCCTTTCTGTCAGCGGAACAATCAAAGAAGGCTATACAACAACAGGTGTAACTAACGAAGTAAAGGCTCTCTTTGATGACTACAAGTTACCTACAGGCTTTACACTTGAATACTCAGGTGCTGATGAAGTAACAATGGAAGCTGTAAATCAGATGCTCCAAATGATGGGGCTTGGCATTGTATTAATTTACCTTATTATGGTAGCTCAGTTCCAAAGCTTAAAATCACCATTTATTATTATGTTTACAATCCCACTTGCCTTTACAGGCGGTTTCTTAGGTCTTATTATTACAGGTTTTGATGTAAGCGTAGTATCTCTTATCGGCTTCGTAATGCTTTGTGGTATTATTGTAAACAACGGTATTGTACTTGTTGATTACATTAATCAGCTCCGTCTTGAAGGTAAAGATAAAACAGAAGCTATGGTAGAAGCCGGCAGAACCAGAATGAGACCTATTATGATTACTGCTCTTACAACAGTTCTTGGTCTTTCTGTTATGGCTATGGGTATTGGTACAGGTGCAGAAATGATGCAACCACTCGCTATTGTATGTATCGGCGGTTTGCTTTACGCAACACTTATGACTTTGTATATCATACCTGTCATTTATGATGCTTTCAATAAAAAAGAGCTTAAGAAAATTGACGAAAAAGAACTTGAATATATTGACGATTAAGTAAAAGTAATTTAAAATAAGAGTATACTTTTCAGGAGGGATTATATGATACTTGTTACTACCGAAACAGTTTCAGGCAGAAACTGTGCTACAATTGGTCTTGTTACAGGAAACACAATTCAGTCAAAGCATATGTTTAGCGATATGGGTCAAAGCTTTAAAACTATGATTGGTGGCGAGCTTACTGCATACACCGAAATGATGACAAAAGCAAGAGATATTGCTACTCAAAGAATGATTGATCAAGCTGCTCGTATGGGCGCTGATGCGATTGTATGTGTAAGATATTCCTCATCATCAGTAATGCAACAGGCTGCTGAAGTTATTGCTTACGGCACTGCAGTTAAATTTATCTAGCGAGTGCCTCGCACGCAATTCGTGCAGACAGCACCTTATTAAATAGAACTTCTATGCCCGAGCGTAGTCAAGCAAAACGAGGAAAGTTTCTAACGAGTGCCTCGCACGCATTTCGTGCAGACAGCACCTTATTAAATAGAACTTCTATGCCCGAGCGTAGTAAAGCAAAATGAGGAAAGTTTCTAGCGAGTGCCTCGCATACATTTCGTGCAGACAGCACCTTATTAAATAGAACTTCTATGCCCGAGCGTAGTCAAGCAAAACGAGGAAAGTTTCTGCGAGTGCCTCGCACGCATTTCGTGCAGACAGCACCTTATTAAATAGAACTTCTATGCCCGAGCGTAGTAAAGCAAAACGAGGAAAGTTTCTAGCGAGTGCCTCGCATGCATTTCGTGCAGACAGCACCTTATTAAATAGAACTTCTATGCCCGAGCGTAGTCAAGCAAAACGAGGAAAGTTTCTAGCGAGT
>JAXJSN010000080.1:0-3531 GCA_036310085.1 Ruminococcus sp. | reverse complement strand
AAAAATATTAAGCTTTATAAAATGGATGCGACAAAGCTTGATTTTAAATTAAACAGCTTTGATAAAATATCGCTTTCCCTTATACTGCACGAAATGAATGATGAGCTTCGCTCAAAAATACTAAATGAAGCCAAGCGAGTGCTGAAAAAAGACGGAAAGATTATTATAACAGAATGGGAGCGTAGCACAAAGTTATCAAAGAGATTGCTCTTTATGCCGATTCATCTGTTAGAACCAAAAACATATCGTGAATTTTTGAAAAAGGATTTGTATTCATATTTTTCAAAATACGGCTTGAAAATCGAAAAAATTACACATTGCGATTATACTAAAGTTATTGTATTAAAAATATAATCTGAACCCTTCTATTCCTAAGTATAAGCAATATTTTATAGGCAAAAATGTTGACAAATCAAATTTTATATAGTATCATACAATCAACCCACGAGGGAGTAGCAAGCGTATATCGTAACAAGTCAACATCCTGACCATTTGGTCTGGCTTGTTTTAATTTGCGAGACTCATGTATAGATAGAATAACTATACATAGAGTCGATATATTTTAATTCTCACCCAAGTATAGTTATCTATACTTGGGTTTTCTGTTTTTTATCATTCGGCTTGTTTTTTTTACAAGCAAAGACTGCAAATTTTTAAGGAGAGGTATTTATGTTGTTAGTTTTAGAGGGAATTGTAATGTGCTTTGTTTTGCTTATAATCTGCGTTGTGGCAATAGCAAACGGACCTGTCGGCGGTGTTTCTCTTTACGAAAAAGATGTACAGAAAAGAGTTGTAGAGTTAGGCTACACAACCGATAAGAAAATAAAAAGAAGCACAGCGATAATTACAACAGCTTTGTTTATTCCTTTATTTACCATAGTGCCGTTTATGGTTTACTTTGTAAACGGAGCGGCTGATTTTGGGAGCGGATTTTGGCAGATGACAATTATAATGTGGATTATGGGCTTATTTGACCGCTTATTTATCGACTGGTATTGGGTTGGACATACAAAAGCTTGGCATATTGAAGGAACCGAAGATTTAAAGCCATATATCCCCGTAAAGGTTGCAATTACAAAGTGGATATTTACAACAATCGGATTTCCTATTATTTCCGCTGTTATTGCAGGCGTTGTATCTTTGATTGGATAATAATAAAAAGCAAACACCGTAACTGAGGTTTAATAATGAGAACTGAAAAACAAATGTATGATTTGCTGTTAAACATTGCAAACAACGATGAAAGAATAAGGGCAGTGTACCTTAACGGCTCAAGAACAAATCCTAATGCACCTAAAGATATTTTTCAGGACTACGATGTAGTTTATGTTGTAAACGAAACCAAGTCTTTTATTGAGGACAAGAACTGGATTAATTTATTCGGTGAAATTTTATATATGCAGTATCCTGACGAACATCCCGATTTTCCGAGTGACAAAGAAAATTTTTACGGTTGGTTAATGCAGTTTACTGACGGAAACCGTATTGATTTACATATCGAAACGCTTTCTCACGCACAGGCGAATATTTTAAATGACAGTCTATGCTTAGTGCTTTTAGATAAGGATAATTGCCTGCCTGAAATTCCACCTCCAAACGATAAAAATTATTGGGTACAAAAGCCGTCATTTGAACAATACAAATGCACCTGTACCGAATTTTGGTGGTGCTTAAACAACATAGCAAAAGGCTTGTGGCGAGAAGAAATTACCTATGCTCAGGATATGCTTAATTTTGTTGTAAGAAAACAATTAGAAAAAATGCTGTCTTGGAAAGTAGGTGTACAGACAAACTTTTCGGTAAGTGTCGGTAAGTCGGCAAAATATATGCAAAAGTGGCTCTCCGAAAATGAATGGAATAAATATTTGCAGACTTATTGCACAGCAGATATAGATTCTATTTGGCAATCTGTTGAGGTTATGTGTTCTCTATTTTCAGAAGTTGCTTTGTGGGTTGCAAATGCACTTGAGTTTGAATATAATCATACCGAAGCAACAAATAGTATGCATTTTTTAAATAAAGTAAAAGCCTTGCCAAAGGATGCAAGTGAAATTTTTTAAAGCCTAATCAAAACAAAATAATCAACTTAGTAAACACTTATCGTTTGATAGGTGTTTATTTTTTTGCATTGGATTGCTCAGTTGCAGAAGTTTATATCATTATTTATCATCATTTTCACCAATAAACAAAATAATACAAAGGAATTATTTTACATATAAAACACTTGAATTAAATTTCTAATTAAATTAAACTTATTTTCAGGATATCCGATTAACGACAAAGGAGAAAATCAATGATATACAAAATACGACAGGCAGTTGCAAAAGAATACAGCAATACCTTGGGTATAATGGTTTATAAATCTGGCGAAAAAGTGCTTGAAGAATATTTTAAGGGTGCAGACAAAAACGAGTCTGTGCATACTTTTTCTATGGTAAAAAGTATTGTTGCGGTACTTATAGGCATTGCCATTGATAAAGGTTTTATAAAGGGCGTAAATCAAAAAGTGTTGGACTATTTCCCTGATTACAAGCTAAAAAGGAATCAGGAACAGCTTAGAGAAGTTACCGTTGAAAATTTTCTTACAATGACTGTTCCTTACAAGTATAAATCAGAGCCTTGGACAAAGGTTTGCACAAGTCAGGATTGGGGCGGCAAGGTGCTGGAGATGATTGGCGGTAAAGAACAAATCGGCGAAAGATTTCACTACTCCACACTCGGCATACAGGTTTTATCTAATATCTTGACAAAAGCAACAGGATTAAGCCTTAAAGAGTTTGCTTCAAAATATTTGTTTGAGCCACTCGGCATAACAGATGTACCTGACGCCAATGTGGTTGACAGAGCATCGCAAGAGGCTTTTTACAAAGCAAGAAACAACCGTGGCTGGGTAAAAGACCCAAGCGGATTTTACACCACCGGCTGGGGACTTTCTCTTACAACCGAAGATTTTGCAAAAATAGGTGTTATGGTTTTGAATAACGGAATTTATAACGGAAAGAGAATTTTATCAGAAGAATATATCAGGCAAATGCTTACTGAGCATGAAGACGGCTACGGCTATCTTTGGTGGATTTATCCCAAAAACAAAACCATTAAAATTATCAGAAAAGAATACAATACAGGCAAATACGATTCATTTTGTGCTAACGGTGTGGGCGGTTCACTTATGGCTGTTATCCCTGAGCTTGATGCAGTTATCTGTATGACCTGTTCCCTTGTATACAACCCAAAAGCCCGAATGGAATTGATAAATAAATACATAATACCATATATTGAAAGCTTGTAAATTTCGATTGATAAAAACACATTAAACTAAAAAGCGAGTGCCTCGCACGCATTTCGTGCAGACAGCACCTTATTAAATAAAACTACTTTGCTTGAGCGTAAAATAAACCTCCTTTACAAAAGGAGGTGGCACGGCTTGCCGTGACGGAGGATTGCAAGGATAGTGCGTGGTGTTTTCATTATCTAAGGTAAGTATTAAAATATTTACTTTTCTACCCTACTCCACCATCTGCTATCTTTTTT
>JAXJSN010000079.1:0-4336 GCA_036310085.1 Ruminococcus sp. | reverse complement strand
GAACCATGTCAGGCGGGGAACCGAGCAGCATTAAGCAGTTCTTCCGATGCGATACAGCCAGTCTGTCGTTCACTTATTTGTACGATTGCCGTTATTCTTATATTTCGGCTGACGGCTTGCATTTTTTTGACAGCGGAGGGGATTTTTTGTATCAGGTTTTATATCGCAAATGGCGTCCGCAAACATTTGATGATGTTGCAGGTCAAGGTCATATTACTGATACCCTCAAAAACGAGCTTACTACAGGTAGGGTAAATCACGCTTACTTGTTTACAGGCTCAAGAGGCACCGGTAAGACTACCTGTGCAAAAATTCTTTCAAAGGCTGTTAATTGCATTGACCTTAAAAATGGTAATCCTTGTGGTGAATGTGAAATCTGCAAGGGTATTGATGATGGCAGTATTTTGGATATTGTTGAAATGGATGCCGCATCAAACCGTAAGATTGATGACATCAGACGGATTATTGACGAGGTTCAGTTTAAGCCTGCTAAGTGCAAATACAGGGTATATATAGTCGATGAGGTTCATATGCTCACAACCGAGGCTTTCAATGCATTGTTGAAAACTCTTGAAGAACCGCCTGAGCATGTAATCTTCATTTTGGCTACTACCGAGGTTCATAAGCTTCCGCAGACAATACTTTCCCGTTGTCAGCGTTTCGATTTTCATAGAATTCCGCCAAGTGATATTGCAGAAAGACTTTTGTTTGTTGCACAACAAGAGGATGTAAAGCTTTCGGAAAGTGCCGCATTGATGCTTGCATCAATTGCAGATGGTGCGTTAAGAGATGCTCTTTCTTTGCTTGACAGATGTATTGCGATAAGCTCCGATATTGATGAAGATGCTGTTCGTAGTGCCGCCGGTCTTGCTCGTAAGACTTATCTTTTTGAGCTTGCAACCTGTGTAATCAATAAAAATACTGCAAAATCTCTTGAAATTGTTGACCGCCTTTATGGTGAGTCCAAGGATATGTCAAGGCTGTGTGATGAGCTTTTGAGTCATTTCAGAGCATTGATGCTGATTAAATCTGTCAAAAATCCTCGTGATATTCTTATTATGAGTGACGATGAATTTGAAGAAGCTCAGACTCAGGCAGATTATCTTTCACTTGCCGATATAGTTTATTATATGGATGTTCTTTCTCGTGCTTTTCAGCGAATGGGGAAGGGAACAGGTGACAGAACTGAATTTGAAATGGCTATGGTAAAGCTTTCATCATCTGAGCTTGATGCAACAACTGAGGCACTTACTGCAAGAATAGTTGCTCTTGAAAAAGCCCTTATATCAGGTATTCAGCCCAAAATTACAGCGGTTGTTCCTGAGGAGAAAAAGTCTCAAACGACTGAATCTGTTCAGAATACAAACCCTATTGTCAAGGCAGAAATTGAGGTCTTGGAAGAAAAACCAAAGGATGAACCACCAAGATTTGTTGCAGAAACAAAGCCCGCACCAACTGTAGCTAATCCACAGGTATCCAAACCAACTTCACCTGCTAATATTGATGAAATTTATCGTAATGCAAAGCCCTTTACAGGCTGGGTAGATGTAGTTAATAATCTTAAACCTATTTCAAGGGCGATAGCTGCGGCATTTTCAGGAACAGCGGCATATGAAAGCGGAAATTATTTGTTAATTGATACAAGTAACGAGATGGCATTTGAACTGTTGAAAAACGGTGCAAGGCGTGAAGAAATTAGAAAAGTTATTCTCGAAACAACAGGCAGAGTTTATAAGCTTGGACCTTATAAAAGAGTTTCTGAAGAAAAACAAAAATCAGACCCCATCGAAGAATTAAAAAACAGCCTTGAAGGCTCAGGGGTAAAAATAATAGAAGAATAAAACTGAAAGGAAAATCATAAAATGAAAGCAAGAATCCCTAAAAATTATGGAAACGGCGGCGGTGCCAATAACATTCAGCAGCTTGCTCGTCAGGCTCAAAAGCTTCAGGAGGATATGGAAGCAGCATCTTTAGAGCTTGAAGCTAAAGAGTATAGTGCTGCATCAGGCGGCGGTGCTGTAAAGGTAACAATCACAGGTAAAATGGAGCTTACAAATATCGAAATTTCTCCTGATGTTGTTGACGCTGACGATCTTGAAATGTTATCAGATCTCATCATTGCTGCTGCTAACGAAGCATTAAGAACAGCTGCAAAGGAAAAGGAAGAAAAGATGGAGGATATTTCCGGCGGTCTTAATATTCCTGGAATGTTTTAATTATTATGGCGAAGTACAATGTTGCTCCGCTTGAAAGACTTGTTGAGCAGTTTGAAAAAATGCCCGGTATCGGGCATAAAACTGCTCAGCGTCTTGCATATTATGTTTTAAATCTGTCAAAAACACAAGCAGAAGAGCTTGCAGGAGCCGTAATTGATGCACATACAAAAATTCATTATTGCAAAAGATGCTGTAATCTTACCGATAAAGAATTTTGCTCAGTGTGCGAAAGTCCTGTAAGAGATAATTCTGTTATTTGTGTTGTTGAAACGCCAAGAGATGCTACTGCGGTTGAAAATACACACGAATTTAAAGGTGTGTATCATGTTTTGCACGGTGCAATTTCTCCGCTAAACGATGTTGGACCTGATAATCTAACTATTAAACAGTTGGTGGCAAGATTGGGCGACGACACAGTAAAAGAAGTTATAATGGCTACAAATCCAACGGTTGAGGGCGATGCAACAGCACTTTATATTTCTAAGCTGTTAAAGCCTATGGGTGTTAAGGTCACAAGACTTGCTTATGGAATTCCGGTAGGCGGCGACCTTGAATATGCTGATGAATATACGCTTGCAAAAGCGTTGGAAGGCAGGAATGAGATATAATGAGTTCACTCAAGACTATTGCACAGAATAAAAAAGCTCGACACGATTACTTTATTGAGGAATCCTACGAGGCAGGAATTGAGCTTTGCGGAACAGAGGTAAAATCAATCCGTGGCGGTAGGGTTAATTTAAAGGATAGCTGGTGCTCAATTGTTGAGGGCGAAATTTTTGTAAACGGTATGCATATTTCCCCTTATGAGCAGGGTAATATATTTAATAGAGACCCTTTGCGTGTACGCAAGCTTTTAATGCATAAAAAAGAGATTAATCGTCTTTATGGTCTTGTAAAGCAGACAGGTTATTCGCTCATTCCAATAAGCCTTTATTTTAAGGACAGCAAGGTAAAGGTGCAAGTCGGTCTTTGTAAGGGTAAAAAGCTTTACGATAAGCGTGAGGATATGGCTAAACGCACAGCTAAGCGTGATATGGAAAGAGCGGTTAAGAATTTTTAAATATATAGTTTAAATGTAGAAACAGCCCCAACAACTAAACATTGTTTAATAGGGTGCTGTCTACTCAAACTATTAATAAATAAGTTAAGCTTTGAACAACTAAGTATTATTAATTATTACTCTATCTGCACTACCTAAAATATACGGGGGTGTAAAGGCTTCGACGGGGATTGTAAGCCTTGGTAAGCGAGCGGCGGTGCGGAACCGCCATAAAATCCGCAACTTAAAAATAACTGACAAAAATACAGTTGCTTTAGCAGCGTAAGCTGCTCGTTCCTGCACAGAGTACCACGGCTGTGTAAGGGGCGTCGATTAGTGGTAAATGTGAACAGAGGATTGCTCCGTACTTTGTCACACATCAGGAGCTGCCAAACTGTATAGCCTGTCGTTGGGCGATACAGTGAGGGAGATTTAAAACATCGACTACGCTCGTAGAAAGCCTTGGTAAGCGATTTTCGGACAGGGGTTCGACTCCCCTCACCTCCACCAAACGAGTATTGGACGAACACCTACTTTTTCAGCGGCGGCTTTGCCGTCAAGGTGATGCTCTGATACAAAACAGAAACCCGCCATCTTAGATGAAAGTCTAAGGTGGCGGTTTTCTTTTATATCCATACAAAAATAGTTTTCATATTTTACATTGTTATAAAGTCAAGTTGTTTCTTCATTAACAGGTGAATAAATAGAATCAAATTCTGAAATTTCGTTTTTCCTTATTTGATTAATTCTAATTAGTTCCTGCATAACACTCAATACAGTTTTCGAATAAATAGCTTTCACTATAATGTTTTCCAACTCATCGGGAGTTTGACATTGAATAATATAATTGGCAGAAGATTCTGAAAACACTTCATTTGCTACATTTTGTTCAAGAACTATCTTCACAGGGTAATTACCAATTCCGTGTTGTAAATAACAAATTCTGTATTTATATTTGCTATACTGTAGGATTACAATAGATATGTTACAAAAAAGAGTTTGAACCGTGGAATTGTGGAAAACTGCAAGCAGTTTACACACAATCCCACAGTACTACGACTACTACTGCATAAATCAGAAG
>JAXJSN010000078.1:0-40128 GCA_036310085.1 Ruminococcus sp. | reverse complement strand
TCCTTGCACCACGCAAAGAAAGCGTTTCTTTGCGTGGCAGATTTTTAAATGTTTACTGAATCAAAATCCCAGATTTTGAGCCAAACACAATTATTATTGGGTTTTGGTAAAACACCGACGGCGTGTCGGTGTTTATTCAGTACACATTATATAGCTCTATATAAAACAAAAAAATAAACCGTTGGATATAACCAACGGTTTAAATATATGCTTTAGACTATTTAATTATTCTTAAAGAATATTAAAACGAGCAAGTGCATTAAGAGCTACAACAAGCAATACAAAGAAAATTGCAACAAACTTTGTGCAACGAGCAAGCTTAGCATCAATTGAACGAGCCTTGTTTTTTGAGAAATAAGAATCAGCAGCACCTGAAACTACACCAATACCCTGCTGATTACCTTCCTGAAGGATGATAACAACAATAATAACAAGTGCAATCAACATTAATACTGAACCAAGAACAATACCCCAAACGTTCATCTTTATATCTTCCTTTCCTGAATTTTCTAAAAAAGAAATAACGAATCAAATCGTTTACTAACTAGTTTATATTAACACAGAAATAAATATTTTTCAAGTAATTTTATAAATTTTTAAATTAATTTACAAAATTGTCAATATTTTTAACTATTTATCCTTGCTCAAACAAACTATCAATATAATAACCCCTACAATAGCTGCTACAGCAGCACCACCTAAAGCTAAAAGAAAAATTATACTCATAATTTCACCTCCGTTTTTACAAGTAAATTAAATCAAAGACAATTGCTCATCTTTAGTGTCATCATTAGCAGGCATAACACCTGAAGCAGGCAGATTGGATTTTCTGTATTTATCTGGATTAGAAAATGTGCCTTCTTTATATTCACAAAACTCAAATAGTCTATGCCCTTTTCTGAATTTCATAACTGCTACACCCTGAGTGGAACGAGTTGTTTTTAAAACCAACGCACCTGAATGGAACAACAACATTCTGCCGGCAGAGGATTTTAATAAAAACTCTCTGTCTTCTTCTGAAAAAGCAATACCAACAATCGGAGATTTATCCGAATAAGCCGCAGTAAGTTTTTTACGATTAGTTTTTGTCAAATACGCTTCAAGCGGAACCTTGGCAACTTTACCATTTTCGAATGCAAATAATAAAATACCCTTGTAATCCTTTGTAGCGATCATTCGGATTGCATTTTCGCCCTCGTCCATACCAAGCTTTGCAGGAATATATTCACCAAGAACACTCGCTTTTGTGTCCTTAAAATCAGAAGCTTTTGCTTTATACACTTGTGCTTTATCGCTAAAGAAAAGAAGGTCGCAATTATTTGAAAACTCAATTTCCTGAATTATTTCGTCACCATCTTTTAAAGTATGTGTAGCACTCATTCTAAGTGACTGCGGAGTAATTTTTTTAAAATAACCCTCTTTTGTAAAGAAAAGCGTTACAGGATAATCCGGTACCTCTTCAATCTCTTCAACATATTTTGCAGTATCCTCATAAATGATTATACTTCTTCTTGGCTGACCATATTTATCAGCAATCGCTTTTAGCTCCTTAACAATTATTGTTTTAATTCTTGATTTACTTTTTAAAATTTCATCAAGCTCAGCGATTTCTTTTTCAAGGTCTTCTATATCTTTTGTTCGTTTAAGAATGTACTCACGATTAAGGTGACGAAGTTTGATTTCAGCAACATATTCAGCCTGAACCTTGTCAATACCAAAGCCAATCATAAGGTTTGGTACTACCTCAATTTCCTCCTCAGTCTCACGAACAATCTTAATCGCCTTGTCAATATCAAGCAAAATTGCTTCAAGTCCCTTAAGTAAATGAAGTTTGTCTGCTTTTTTATTTCTGTCGAAAAATGTTCTTCGTTTAACACACTCTATTCTAAATGCGATCCACTCTTCCAGTAAAGCTTTAACACCTAAAACTCGTGGAACACCTGCAATAAGTACATTAAAATTACAAGCATAAGAATCTTCAAGCGTTGTAAAACGATACAGCTTTGTCATAAGCTTGTCAGGGTCAATACCACGCTTTAAATCAATTGTAATTTTTAAACCATCAATACCTGTTTCATCTCTGATGTCAGAGATTTCTTTAATCTTACCCTGTTTTACAAGCTCGATAACCTTTTCAATAATAACCTCACTTGTAGTAGTATTGGGAATTGATAGAATATCAATACAATTCTGAGCTTTATCGTATTCATACTTTGCTCTCAGTTTAATACTGCCTCTGCCTGTTTCGTAAACCTGATCTATTACCTTTTCGTCATAAATTATCTGACATCCGCCTGTAAAATCAGGTGCAGGAAGTGTAGATTTAATATCGTGCTGAGGGTCACGAATAAGTGCCGCTGTAGTTTCGCAAATCTCTTTAAGATTAAATGAACAGATATTTGAAGCCATACCTACCGCAATACCTGTATTTGCATTTACAAGCACAGACGGAAATGCTGCAGGAAGCAAAGTCGGCTCCTTCATAGTGTTATCATAGTTATCTACAAAATCAACAGTATCCTTGTCAATATCTCTAAAAAGCTCATTACAGATTGAATCAAGCTTCGCTTCGGTATATCTTGAAGCCGCCCATGCCATATCACGACTGTAAAACTTACCGAAATTACCTTTAGAATCAACAAACGGATGTAATAGTGCCTCGTAACCTCTTGATAAACGAACCATAGTATCGTAAATAGCTGAGTCACCATGAGGATTAAGCTTCATTGTAGCTCCGACAATATTCGCAGATTTTGTTCTGCCACCGGTTAATAATCCCATTTTGTACATCATATACAAAAGCTTACGATGCGACGGCTTGAAGCCGTCAATCTCAGGGATAGCTCTCGATAAAATAACGCTCATAGCATAAGGCATATAATTTTCACGAATTGTGGAAACTATTGGCTGTTCAACAACTTCTCCTGCTCCATTAATAACACCGTGAGTCTTTGCAGTAACATCGCTTTTACTGTTTTTTCTTTTAGCCATAAAATCCACCTCCCTATCAGCTTACATCAAGATTATCTATATATTCGTTACCATGCTCTACAATATAATCTTTTCTGCCCTGAAGATTATCACCAAGAAGTATATCAAAAATTTCCGAGGTTTGTGCAGCGTCATCAGGCATAACCTTAATAAGTCTGCGGGTTGACGGATTCATCGTAGTAAGATTCATCATATCAGGTTCGTTTTCACCAAGACCCTTGCTTCGCTGAATTGTAAACTTCTCGTCGCCAATTTCCTTAATAAATTTTTCTTTTTCAATTTCATCATACGCAAAATAAACATTATTTTTAGATGTAATTTCATAAAGCGGAGATTCAGCAATAAAAACCTTACCCTCATCAATAAGAGTAGGCGTAAGTCTGTATAGCATTGTAAGTAAAAGTGTACGAATCTGAAAACCATCCACATCGGCATCAGTGCAAAGAATAACTTTATTCCAACGAAGTAAATTCATATCAAAGCTTGAAAGATTTTTATTCGCCTTTGATTTTACCTCAACACCGCAACCGAGAACTTTAAGCAAATCAGTAATAATTTCGCTTTTAAAAATTTTATCATAATCAGCTTTAAGGCAGTTAAGAATTTTACCTCTGATAGGCATAATTGCCTGAAAATCAGGATTTCTTGCCTGCTTACAAGCACCGAGAGCTGAATCACCCTCTACTATGAATAATTCTCTTTCAGAAACATCCTTGCTTCTGCAATCAACAAATTTTGCAACTCTGTTTGTAATATCAAGATTACCTGACAACTTTTTCTTTATATTAAGTCTTGTTTTTTCCGCATTTTCACGGCTTCTTTTGTTGACAAGAATCTGTTCTGCAATTTTTTCAGCTTCAAGAGGATTTTCAATAAAATAAATCTCAAGACTTTTTCTTAAGAAAGCAGTCATTGCATCCTGAATACCTTTATTTGTAACAGCTTTCTTTGTTTGGTTTTCGTATGAAGAAACACTTGAAAATGAAGAAATAACGCACACAAGACTGTCTTCAACATCTTCATACTTTATTTTATTCTCTGTTTTATTGTACTTATTATTTTGCTTTAAGTAGCTGTCAATCTGATAAACAAAAGCATTTCTTACCGCCTTATCAGGTGCACCGCCATGCTCAAGCCAGCTTGAATTATGGTAATATTCAGTAAGATTAACTTTATTTGAAAATGCAACAGCTATATTCATTTTGCATTTATATTCAGGCTTGTCATCACGGTCACGAGTTTTACATTCGTTCTCCCAATGCTGAATAGATGTAAGCCCATTATCCTCAATAACCTCTGCTACATGGTCAACAATACCGTTTGCATAATTATAGCTCTGAGTATCGAATGATTTTCCGTTTTGATTTTTGAAAATAAACTCGACACCGGCATTTACAATAGCCTGTCTTTTCATAATATCAATAAAATATTCAGGCTGAATATCAATGTCTGTAAATACCTCTAAATCAGGCTTCCAGCGAATCCTTGTACCTGTATCCTTTTTAGAATAAGGCTCCTTTTTTAATCCTCCGACATTTTCGCCCTTTTCAAAATGCAAGGTATATCTAAAGCCATCTCGTCTAATATCAACATCCATATATTCAGAGCTATACTGAGTTGAACACAAGCCAAGACCATTCATACCAAGAGAAAACTCATAGCTTTCGCCCTCGTTATTGTTGTATTTTCCGCCTGCGTACATCTCGCAAAAAACAAGCTCCCAATTAAACTTCTGTTCATTTTCATTGAAATCGACAGGAATACCTCTGCCGTGGTCCTCTATCTCGATAGAGCCATCAGCATAACGAGTTACGGAAATTCTTTTACCGTAACCCTCTCTTGCCTCATCTATAGAGTTTGAAAGAATTTCAAATACCGAGTGCTGACAGCCATCAATACCATCTGAACCAAAAATAACTGCAGGTCTTTTTCTTACTCTGTCTGCACCCTTTAGCGTTGTAATACTGGTATTATCATATTCATTCGTTTTCTTTTTAGCCATATAAAATATCGTCCTTTATTATTTTTCGCCACGAAGTTTTTTGATTTTATCACGCAAATATGCGGCGTGTTCAAATTCAAGAAGCTTTGCAGCAGCCTTCATTTCCTTTGTAAGACTTTCTATTAACTGTTGCTTTTGTACCTTAGAAAGCTTTTTGGAATCTTTAAGTTCTTTTTCATTATATGTTGAAATCTCAAGAATTTCGCTAACCTTTTTTACAATAGTCTTCGGAACAATTCCGTGCTCCTCATTATATTTTTGCTGAATTTCTCGTCTTCGTTGAGTTTCGGTAATCGCTTTTTTCATTGAATCTGTAACACTGTCAGCGTACATAATTACGGTACCGTCACTATTTCGGGCAGCTCTTCCGACAATCTGAATAAGTGAACGAGCACTTCGCAAAAAGCCTTCCTTATCAGCATCAAGAACCGCTACAAGTGACACCTCAGGAATATCAAGACCTTCTCTAAGCAGATTAATTCCAACAAGCACATCAAACTCGCCAAGTCGTAAATCACGCACAATTTCCATTCTTTCAACCGTATCTATATCGTGATGCATATACCTTACTTTAATTCCAAGCGTTTCAAGATAAGCTGTAAGGTCCTCAGCCATCTTTTTAGTAAGCGTAGTGACAAGTACTCTATGTTTTTTTGCAATTCGTATATTGATTTCTGATACTAGGTCATCAAGCTGACCCTCAGTAGGTCTAACCGAAATTTCAGGGTCAAGCAAGCCTGTAGGGCGGATAATTTGTTCAGCAACCACATCAGATTTTTCAAGCTCCAAATCACCGGGAGTAGCACTTACAAATACAGCCTGATTAATTCTTTCATAAAACTCGTCAAAATTAAGTGGTCTATTATCAAATGCAGAAGGAAGTCTGAATCCATAATCGACAAGATTTTTTTTGCGAGCATAATCACCTGCAAACATTCCTCTAACCTGAGGAAGTGTTACATGAGATTCATCTACAAATAACAAATAATCCTTTGGAAAATAATCAAGCAATGTGTAAGGAGAAGAACCCGGAGCTCTGCCTGAGAGAATACGGGAATAATTTTCAATTCCTGTGCAAAAACCAATCTCTTGAAGCATTTCCATATCATAATGAGTTCTTTGCTCAATTCTCTGAGCTTCTAATAATTTTCCATTCTCTCTAAAATATTCAAGTCGCTCTTGCAACTCCCTCTCTATCTCATTAAGTGCAACACGCATTTTATCTTTAGAAACAATATAATGCGAAGCAGGATAAATAGCGGCATGCTTTAAAAAAGCCTTTAGCTCACCGGTAAGAGGGTTTATTTCAGAAATTCTGTCAATTTCATCACCAAAAAACTCTACACGAATAATTGAATCGTTAGAAGCTGCAGGGAAAATCTCAACGACATCTCCCCTAATGCGAAATTTATTGCGGATAAAATTTACATCATTTCGTTCGTATTGAAGCTCTACGAGTTTTTTAACAAGGTCGTCACGGCTTTTCTCCATTCCGGGACGAAGCGATATTACCATATTACGGTAATCAATCGGGTTACCTAAGCTGTATATGCACGAAACAGAGGCAACTATAATAACATCTCGTCGTTCCGACAACGCAAGGGTTGCACTGTGTCGAAGCTTATCTATTTCATCGTTTATAGAGCTATCTTTTTCAATGTAAGTATCAGTATTAGCTATATATGCCTCAGGCTGATAATAGTCATAATATGACACAAAATATTCAACTGCATTGTTAGGGAAAAATTCTCGAAACTCAGAACAAAGCTGTGCGGCAAGGGTTTTATTATGAGCCAAAACAAGCGTCGGTCTATTTAAATTAGCAATTATATTTGCCATAGTAAATGTTTTACCTGAGCCTGTAACGCCAAGTAATGTCTGCTCCTTTAAGCCGTTTTCTACGCCTTTTGTAAGCTCCGATATTGCCTGCGGCTGGTCACCTGTAGGCTTGTATGGTGAAACTAATTCAAACTTATCCTTCACAGCTTGCTCCTCCTTTTATTAATAGATATTTATTATTAAATTAATTATAGTATCACATTCTATAGTTATTTGATTAGTATACCACAAATATAATTAAAAAGAAAGATTTTCGCACTAACTTTCTCAAAAACAAATTAATAACCACGAAAATTTATTTTTAAAAAATCGCTTTAGCTCAAACGAACCAAAGCGATTTTAATTAATTGAAATTTTATTTAATAATATTGAGATTATAAATATAGCTTGTATCTACATTGCAAGTTATTCCGTAAACTCTGTTAGTTTCAGTATATTGCCACATATCGCATTTAACCGAACAACTTCCGCTCCACTCAGCGTTCCATATAGAATAGACACTGCTGATTTGATCATAATATAACGGATACTCTAAAACAGATGCACTTGCATAAATACCCGGAGTGTATCCAGCATCACGAATCTTCTCACAAAAAGTAGAAGCCATATTATTGTAAGTCTGTCTGCTCAAATTCAATATAGCAGGAGCATATTCCAAGTCATAATACACAGGAAGGTCAAATTCCTTACCTTCAATACATTTAAGACAAGCATCAGCTTCTTGTCCTGAGTTAGTTACTGACATTGAGTAACTGAACCAATATGCACCAACCTTTAGACCTGCCGCCTTTGCGTTAGCATAATTCTGTTCAAAATATTCGTCCTTTTGACTTACAAGATCACCAAAACCTGCACGAATAATTACATAGTCAAAACCGGCTAATTTAACCTTTTCAAAATCAATGTTACCCTGTGCATAAGAAACATCAAGACACTTGACTATTGAACCCGAAACAGTAACTGTACAAACTGCAGTTATATTATTATAAGTCTTTACAGTAATTTTGGTTGTGCCTTCCATTTTAGCAAAAACTCTAGCATTATTATCTTTTGTAAGTTCAACAGTTGCTACTTTTTCATTGCTACTGGTAAAACAAAGCAAATTTGAACAAGAACCACTATCAGTGCTTGCGGTAATAACAAACTCCTCTCCTACCTTCAACTCTTTAGAGGTTGGATTTAAAGTCAGAGAGTTAGGTTCATTCTTAACCGTAACAACGCACTTTGCAATTGCATTGTTTGAAAGAACACAACTGACAGTTGCTATACCAACTGCTTTAGCTTTTGCAACACCGCTTTGAGCATCAATAGTTAAAATCTCAGGATTATCCGATTCAAATGTATGATAATAAGCGGCAGTATTTTCAGGAAGAATGTATGTAAAAGTATACTCTTCGCCATTACCCAATGTTATTTTATCAGCTTCAAGACTTACGCTGTCAGCCATTTTCATTACAGTAACAGAACAAAATGCCATAAGTCCGTTATCAGCCATACAAACAATCTGAGCTATTCCGTTTTGAATAGCGGTTACAGCTCCATTGCTATCAACAGAAGCAACAGCAGGATTACTTGAATAGAAAATAAAGTTGTAATCCGAAACATCAGTCTTTATTTTTAAATTATAGCACTCACCTATACCAAGTAATAATGATACCTTATCAAGCTCAAGCATCTGAGGATTGATACTCTCAGTTGGCTCAGTATCGGATTCTGACGGATTTGATGACTCTGTATTATCTGTGCTGCCAGTAGCTTCTGTAGGATTAGTTACATCAGGCTTGGTTGCTTCGTCAGGCGATGAAATATTTTCAAAATCAGAATTGCCGTCAGCCAAAAATCTTTGAATAAGAGTAACATCATCGACTGTTACCGAGCCACTGGAATTAAAATCTGCAGAAACATAAAAATCATCAGTTGGCAAAATTGACTCTGCTAAAACTCTTTGAATATATGTAGCATCTGCAATCGTAAGATTGCCGTCATTATTTACATCTCCATTAACTGATGCAGATACATTAAACGGAACCATTGTCAACAAAACAAGTGCTGTACAAAAAATACTGATTATTTTTTTCATTGCTTCACCATTATTTCTTCACCAAATTTATACTATACCAAAGTTAAATATCATTCTTTACGATATCTTCATAGGTTTCTCGTCTAATAACAAGTCTTGCCTCACCATTATTTACCATAACCATAGCAGGCTTAGGGATTCTGTTATAATTTGAAGCCATAGAATAATTATAAGCACCTGTCGAAAGTACAGCAAGCTTGTCTCCTACTTCAATATTAGCTACTTCGACATGCTCCTGAATTAAATCGCCGCTTTCACAACACTTACCTGCAACAGTTACAACCTCGGTTGGCTCTTGAGAAGCCTTACTAGCATTTACAACGGTATATTCGGATTGATAAAGTGCATAACGGATATTATCAGTCATACCGCCATCAACAGAAACATAGGTTCTTACATTTGGAATAACCTTTTTTCCACCAACTGTATAAAGAGTTATACCAGCTTCGCCAACAACTGAACGGCCCGGCTCAATAAAAATATACGGAATATCAAGACCATACTCCTCAGCCTTTGCCTTAACAGCAACTGAAACCTTTTCCATATAATTTTCGTATGGCACAGGCTCGTCCTTCTTAGTATACATAATACCAAAGCCACCTCCAAGGTTAAGCTCACTGATAGTAATACCAAGTTCATTTTTAATTTGACTCATAAAGCCAAGCATAATTTCAGCGGCAGTCACAAATGGCTCAATATCAAAAATCTGAGAACCTATATGACAATGGAGTTGCTTTAAACATACATTATTATATTCAGTTGACTTCTTAACAGCCTCAAAAGCTTCGCCTGTTTCCAATGCAAAGCCGAACTTTGAGTCAATCTGACCTGTCATAATAAAATCGTGAGTATGAGCATCTACACCGGGCTTAATTCTAAAAGAAATGTCAACCTTAACGCCCTTTTCTTCGGCAATGCTGTTTAATAATTCAAGTTCATAAAGATTATCAACTACAAACTTACCTACCTTTGAGTCAATTGCAAATCTCAACTCCTCAGCAGTCTTATTATTTCCATGGAAATGAACCTTTTCCATTGGAAAGCCTGCCTGTAAAGCTGTGTAAATTTCGCCACCGGAAACTACATCAAGACCAATACCCTCTTCCTTGGCAATTCTACACATAGCCTTACATGAAAGAGTTTTGCTCGCATAAAGTGGCATACCGTTACCGTCATAATACTTCTTAAAAGATCTCACATATGAACGGATAGTTTCTCTGATAACATTTTCATCAAGAACATATAGAGGTGTGCCGTACTGATTTGCAAGCTCTACAGTGTCACAGCCACCAATTGTAAGATGTCCCTTGCTATTAATATTAAGGCAATCATTTACAAACATTTTACTCAACCTCCTGTGCGTTAAACTCATTTACACATTTTTCAATTAATTTTTTTACATCATCATTACCAAAGCCGGTCTGAGCAGAAAAAGTAATAAGCGGTACATTTTCAATTGTACTAAATATATCTTGATAATACTCAAGCTGTTTAGCATAATTAGTTTTATTTAGCTTATCACATTTAGTAAGAACAGCCGCAAACTTAAATCCACTTCTGTAAAGAAAATCTATCATATGCAAATCATCATCTGTAGGCGGATGACGCATATCAAGAATTTGTATAACAAGAGCGGTATTTCTGCCCTGAGCAAAATACCCCTCAACAAGAGCAGCCCACTTCTGCTTTTCTGTTTTAGATACCTTTGCATATCCGTATCCCGGAAGGTCAACAAGTCTGAATTCTCTTAATCTATAAAAATTAATCGTAGCAGTTTTACCAGGCTGAGAGCTTACTCTTGCAAGAGCCTTACGCTGAACAAGCTTATTGATTAATGAGGATTTACCAACATTTGAATGTCCTGAAAAAACAATTTCAGGCATATCTGACTTAGGAAGCTGATCAACTCTACCTGCGGCAAATTCAAAATTAACTTCATTAAAATTCATATATATCACCTATTGTCTTATTGCAGCTCCAAGAGAACTGCTTTTCTTAGGAATAACATCAAGTCTGTTCCATTCCTTATCAGTAAGTTTAACAGAATCATTTATCGCTATCGCAACAACCTCTGAAAAGCTCTCGACTGGAACAAAGCAAATCTTTTCTTTTACTGCAACATCTACATCTTGCAAATCAGCTTCGTTGGCTTTTGGAATAATTACTGTTTTTACCCCAGATTTAAACGCCGCCATACTCTTTTCTTTAAGACCGCCAATTGCAAGCACCTTGCCTCTTAAAGTAATCTCGCCGGTCATAGCAACATTATGGCTTACAGTTTTTCCCGAAAGAGCAGAATAAATCGCAGTAGCCATTGTAATTCCGGCAGATGGACCATCCTTTGGCACAGCTCCCTCAGGAGCGTGAATATGTATATCCTTAGTTTTATAAAAATCACTTGATATATTAAGTACATCTGCATGACTTCTGATACAAGTAATTGCAGCCTTCGCAGATTCCTGCATTACATCACCAAGTGAACCTGTAAGTTCAATTTTACCTGTTCCGTCCATAACGGCAACCTCGATTGGTAAAAGCTCACCGCCTACAGAGGTCCAGGCAAGTCCATTCACGAGACCAATTTCGTCAGTCTTAGAAGCATCGTCATTCAAATATTTTTTATGACCTAAAAGCTGTTCAATCATTACTTCGTCAAGCTTGAATGTAAGCTCGCTATTCTCAAGCTTTTGAACAGCACATTTTCTTAAAAGCTTACCGATAAGTCTTTCAAGAGTTCGTACACCTGCTTCACGAGTATAAAAATCTATAAGGAAGTAAATGCCCTTTTGAGTAAATTTTATATCCTTTGCAGTAAATCCACATTCTTCAAGCTTTTTAGGAATAAGATGCTTTTTAGCAATATTAAATTTTTCCTCACGGGTATAGCTGTCGATTTCGATAATCTCCATTCTATCACGCAAAGGAGCAGGAATAACAGAAACATCATTAGCTGTTGTTATAAACATAACCTCTGACAAATCAAAAGGTATGTCTATATAGTGGTCAACAAACTTATTATTCTGTTCTGCATCCAGTACTTCAAGCAATGCAGAAGTCGGATCACCCTTATAGTCACTTGCAAGCTTATCAATTTCATCAAGAATAAGAACAGGATTATTTGTTCCTGCACTTTGGATAGCAGAGATAATTCTACCCGGAATTGAACCGATATAAGTTCTGCGATGACCTCTGATTTCGGCCTCATCTTTAACACCGCCTAAAGCAATACGCTGACTTTTTCTGCCAATTGCCTTAGCAATTGATTGTGCAACAGAAGTTTTACCGACACCGGGAGGTCCTGCAAAACAGATTATCTGTCCTTTATTACTTTTGCTGAGAGCTTTAACTGCAAACTCTTCTACTATTCGCTCTTTTACTTTTTCAAGACCAAAATGTGTTTTATCAAGGTCTTTCTTTATTTTTGCAATATTTAACTTATCTTTAGTAGAAGTATTCCACGGAAGTTCAATGATTGTATCAAGATATGTTCTGATTACAGAAGCCTCTTGAGCACCATAAGGCATTCTCATAAGCTTTCTGCACTCTTTAAAAAGGGTTTCCTCTGATTTTTCGTCAAGATGAAGCTCCTCAATTTTTTCTGCATATGCCTCAGCTTCAGCTGATGGATTATCGTCTTCACCCAATTCTTCCTCAATAACTCTTTTTTGCTCTCTGAGGAAATAATCACGCTGATTCTGATCAATATTCATTCTTGCTTTTTGTTGAATTTCGTTTTCGATTTTAAGAACAAAATTCTCATTTACAAGAACATCCAAAACAGCTTCAAGTCTTTCATATTCAGGTAAAATATCAAGGATAGCCTGCTTTACATGATAATCGAGTAAAAGATTAGAAGTTATAAAATCAGCAAGCTCACCCGGACGCTTACATAAAGCTACCTTAAAAATAATATCAGCAGGGATTTTTGGGGAAATCTCTACATATTGCTCAAATTCCTTTTTAACAGAACGCATTAAAGCAGAATCACGAGCAGTACGCACCTGAGCTTCTTCGGATATTGGTTTAACCTCAGCCATAAGGCATTTTTCGTCAAAAACAGGAGTTATAATTTTCGCTCTGTGTTTACCCTCAATTACAATTCTTGTATTATTTTCAGGTTGTTTTATAACCTGAACAATTTTTGCAATTACACCGGTTGTATATAAATCCGTAATGGCAGGCTCGTTATCAGTAGCATCCTTTTGAGTAGCAAGAAAAATTAACTGATTTTCTTTCATAGCTTTATTAATAGCTGAAATACTCTTTTTTCTGCCTACATCAAAATGTATTAAAGATTTTGGAAATACAACCAATCCTCTTAACGGAAGAACAGGGACTGTAATATTCTTTTCTAAATCAAAATCCATTTTCTATATATCCTTTCATACCAATAAACAGTTTCACATTACTTTATATCCGAAAAAGCGAGTATCTGTTGTGCATTTGGTGCAAACAACATCTAACACTTTCAGTTATATTACAAATAAAACAAAAGCTGTATTGTATTGCAATACAGCTTTAATTTACAATAATCAAGATGCAGATGTGCGTTTAGAACGCTTTTTTGCATCCTTTTGATTTAATTTAACAGTAACAGATTTATCTGCATCTCTGAAAATCTGTGGCTGAGCATCATTTTTAATAACTTCTTCAGTAATAACAATTTTATAAATTGTTTCATCTGACGGAGTTTCAAACATAAGCTCAGTTAAAGTATCTTCCATAATACCACGCAAACCTCTTGCACCTGTTCTCTGTTCTTTTGCTTTAACAGCTATTGCTTTTAAAGCCTCATCTTCAAACTCAAGTTGTACATCATCAAGCTCAAAAAGCTTTTTATACTGCTGTACAATTGAATTTTTGGGAACAGATAGAATTTTTACAAGTGCTTCAGTATCAAGTCCGCTAAGAGCAGTAATTACAGGTAATCTTCCGACAAGCTCAGGTATTAAACCATATTTGACAATATCGTGAGCATTAACTTCTTTCATCCAATCAGTTTCATCAAGTTCAGCCTTGCTTTGTACAAGAGACTCAAAGCCAATTACAGAAGAACCTTTTCTCTTTTCGACAATCTTTTCAAGACCGTCAAATGCACCACCGCAAATAAAGAGAATGTTTTTAGTATTAATCTGTAAAAACTCCTGCTGTGGGTGTTTTCTGCCACCCTGAGGAGGAACATTCGAAACCGTACCTTCAATAATCTTAAGAAGTGCCTGCTGTACACCTTCACCGCTAACATCACGGGTTATTGATGGATTTTCAGATTTTCTGGCAATTTTATCTATTTCATCAATGTAAATTATGCCGCATTCGGCTTTTTCTATATCAAAATCAGCAGCTTGAATCAGCTTTAAAAGGATATTTTCAACATCCTCGCCAACATAGCCTGCTTCAGTAAGGGTAGTAGCATCAGCAATAGCAAATGGAACATCCAAAGCTTTCGCAAGTGTCTGTGCAAGTAAAGTTTTACCAACACCTGTAGGGCCAAGTAAAAGCACATTACTTTTTGCAAAATCTACGCTGTTATCATTTTTAAACACACGCTTATAATGATTATAAACAGCTACACTAAGAGTAATTTTTGCCTCATCTTGTCCAATAACATACTCGTCAAGTATTGCTTTAATTTCTTTTGGCTTTAAAAGTACAGGAGAAGAAGGTGAAGCAACCTTATTTGCATTATTTTTCTGTCTTCTGCTTTCAATTTCTCCTGACTGTTCAAGTATATTCATACAAAGCTCAACGCACTGATCACAGATATAAGCTCCGTTACCTGCGATAAGTCTACCCACCATCTCCTGTGGTTTACCACAAAAAGAGCAGTATATATCCTTATCGTTGTTCTTATTAGCCATTAGCTGTTCCTCACCTTATCTTTTTTCAATAACCTTGTCAATAAGACCATACTCAAGAGCCTGCTGAGCCGTCATAAAATTATCACGGTTAGTATCTCTTGCAATCACATCAATAGGCTGACCTGTATTATCCGAAAGAATCTTATTGAGTCTATGTCTCATATCAAGAATATGTCTTGTATGAATTTCCATATCAGTAGCCTGACCCTGTGCACCGCCTGATGGCTGGTGAATCATAATGTCACTATTAGGTAACGCAAGACGCTTACCCTTAGTACCTGCAGCAAGAAGAAATGCACCCATACTTGCAGCCATACCCATACAGATAGTTGATACATCGCACTTGATATAATTCATAGTATCAAAAATAGCAAAGCCATCAGTAACACTACCGCCCGGGCTATTAATATAAAGGCAAATATCCTTTGTAGGGTCCTGACTTTCAAGATAAAGAAGCTGTGCAACAACTACGCTGGCACTTGCACTATTAACCTCTTCATTAAGCATAATAATTCTGTCGTTTAAAAGACGAGAATAAATATCATAAGAACGCTCGCCACGATTAGTCTGTTCAACAACATAAGGTACTAATGCCATAATATCATAACCTTTCTATTATAATTGTTTGTAAAACAAGGAAAAATATTCATTATTTTACAGCTTTTCATAAAAATTAAGAAAAGCGTATAATTCTCTTTTAGGGGCTGAATAAAATCCAGCCCCTAAAACGCAATAAATTTTAAAGTTGAATTATTTTACAACTACGCTGTCCTTTACAAGCTTGTGAGCCTTTTCAACTTTGATGTCCTCAGAAAGTGATTCAGCAGGAACAACATTCTTAACCTGCTCAACTTCCATCTTGTAAGCGTCAGCCATCTTCTGATATTCGTTGTTAAGATCTTCCTCAGATACTTCGATATTTTCCTTCTTAACAATAGCCTCAAGAGCAAGTCTAAGCTTAACTCTCTTTTCAGCCTCTGGTAAATACATATTCTTAAGACCGTCCATATCAACACCCATATACTGCATATAAGTGTTCATATCCATACCCTGTGAACGCAAACGCATATCAAATTCTTTGATCATATCGTTAACCTGATTGTTGTACATAGCCTCTGGAATATCAGCCTCTAAAAGCTCCATAAGCTTCTCAGCAACCTGATTGTCAACATCCTTTTCAGCCTCATCAGCAAGACGCTTAGCTACAGTTTCCTTAAGCTCTTCCTTATATTCATCAAGAGTTTCCTTGTCAGAAACATCCTTTACGAACTCGTCATCAACCTCTGGAAGCTCCTTAGTCTTGATTTCGTGAAGAACAATCTTAAACTCAGCATCCTTGCCCATAAGGTCTTCTACCTGATAATCCTCAGGGAACTTAACATTAATTGAGAACTCCTCGCCTGTGCTATGACCGATAATCTGCTCCTCAAAACCAGGGATAAAGTTACCTGAACCAAGCTTAAGGTTGTAGTTTTCAGCCTTACCACCCTCAAATGCAACACCGTCAACAAAGCCTTCGAAGTCGATAACAGTGATGTCGCCATCCTGAGCAGCTCTATCCTCAACAGTAATCATTCTTGAGTTACGATCTCTTACCTTTTCGATTTCCTCATTGATAAGTTCATCGGTTACATCAGTTGACTTCTTTTCAACCTCAATACCAATGTAGTTGTTAATGTCAATTTCAGGCTTAACGATGATATTAGCCTTGAATGTAAATCCTTCCTTGCCAGCTTCAACAGCCTCAAGTGATTCTACAGCAACGATTTCTACGCCAGCTTCTTTAGAAGCCTCGTAAAGTGCATCAGGATAGCAATCCTGCATAGCATCCTCATAGAAAACCTCTGTGCCATACATCTTCTCAACAACTTTTCTAGGAGCCTTACCCTTTCTAAAGCCCTGAATATTAATATTCTTAACCTGCTTTTTATATACAGCATTTACTGCTTTTTCAAATGTTTCACCATCAACAGTAACTACTAATTCATATGAATTAGCCTGCTCTTTTTTTACGCTTTCTTTTAATGCCATTTTAAAATTCCTCCAAAAATGAATTATTTTTATCTATTTATATAAGAAATCATCTAATTATACCATAAAAAATTGGATTTGCCAATAGTAAAATGAATAAATTATCTTACAAGCATAGGAATAAATGATAATTTATCACAAGAAATCAATTTGAAATCAATTCCACAGTATTCACCCTCGAAAGCATATTTTATATTTCGTTGACCGTGAATATGACCATAAAAACATTTTTTTATGCCGCTGTCAATAAGCACCTGCATAATTTCTTCGCAAATTCCGCCACCATAAATCGGCGGATAATGCAAAAATACAATTGGTTCTTTACCAGTTTTTAAAGCTGCATCAATTGACATTTTTAATCTGCCTACTTCTCGGTTAAGCACCTTAATATCCTCAGCTTTTTCGTTTTCAAGAAACCAGCCTCGAGTGCCACAAATTGCATAATTGTCGCACTCAAAGGCATTGTTAAAGAGAATTGAAATCGTATCAAAGCCACTAACTGAAAGATAATTATCCATTTTATTTTTGGTAGCCCACCAATAATCGTGATTACCCTTTAAAAAAATCTTCTTTCCGGGTAGATTATTAATGTATTCAAAATCTGAAAATGTTTCTTCAAGTTTCATAGCCCAAGAAATATCACCGGCAACTACTACTGTATCATTATCATTTACAAGCTTTTTCCAATTAGCTGTAAGTCTTTCTACATAATCGCTCCAACCTGCAAAAATATCCATTGGCTTATCCTCTCCAATTGATAAATGCAAGTCAGCGATAGCAAATAGTGCCATTATTCAATTCCGAGTGCTGAGAGAACATACTCAGGCATTGAATTAACCTCAGTAACATCTGAGAAACGAGCTGTTTTATCCTTAAGATTTGCAAGTGGTGCAGGAACAGCTGTATTTGATACCTCAAAGAGCTTGTCAACCATATCAAATTCTGTTTCAGGAAGTGTAGCTTCTGTAGAAACAGCTTCAAGTACAGATTTTGAGAATTTATATGGACTAGCTGTAGATGCAATTACAGAAGGTGTATTGTCGCCTGTTGAAGCTACATACTGCTCATAAACATTAATTGCAACAG
Source organism: Ruminococcus sp. (assembly GCA_036310085.1). Taxonomy (GTDB): domain Bacteria; phylum Bacillota; class Clostridia; order Oscillospirales; family Acutalibacteraceae; genus Ruminococcoides. Next base: position 22,241 of record JAXJSN010000078.1, on the reverse strand, counting down.
CTGTGTGAGTATCACAAAGATAACCATTATTATCAAAGATATTTTTAATTGTCTGCTGAGTCTGAGCATCATCACAGAAGCCGCCAAAGAACTTATCCTTAATAACAGCCTTAACCTCATCTGTTACTTCGTATTTACCAGTAGATTTAAGTGAGTTCATCCACTCTCTTGTCATTTCATCGCTGTCACCTGAAAGCTTATAAAGAAGTCTTTCAAGGTTGCTTGAAACGAGAATATCCATAGAAGGTGAAATAGTTGTAAAGAATGATCTGTTCTTATCATATACGCCTGTATTGATGAAATCAGCGAGAACATTATTTGAGTTAGAAGCACAGATAAACTTATTGATAGGAAGACCCATAATGCTTGCATAATATGAAGCAAGAATATTACCAAAGTTACCTGTTGGAACAACAACATTAATTTTGTCACCAAGCTCAATTTTACCTTCATTTACAAGGTCACAATAAGCTGAAATGTAATAAACAATCTGAGGAAGCAATCTGCCCCAGTTGATAGAATTGGCTGATGAGAAAAGCATATTGTTCTCAGAAAGCTTAGCCGCAATTTCAGGAGTTGTGAAAATCTTTTTAACACCTGTCTGTGCATCATCAAAATTACCCTTGATTGCACAAACCTTAACATTGTTACCCTCCTGAGTATTCATCTGATGCTTCTGCATTGGACTTACACCATCAACAGGATAGAATACAATAATCTGAGTGTTTTCAACATCCTTAAAACCCTCAAGAGCAGCCTTACCTGTATCACCGGAAGTAGCAACAAGAATTACCGCTGTTTTTCCGTCATAAGTCTTTTTGAGAGATTTTGTAAGAAAATGAGGTAAAATCTGTAAAGCCATATCCTTGAAAGCACAAGTAGGACCGTGCCAAAGCTCAAGAATATTAAGCTCTTTACCATTTGAATTACAGTATGCAAGCGGAGCAGGATTATTACTGCCAAACTTTTCTGCTGTATACGCATTATCTACACAATCTGCAATTTCTTCCTGAGTAAAATCAGTAAGAAAATCGGCAAATACCTTTTTTGCTCTGCCGTTGTAATCAAGCTCTAAAAGTGATTTAAAGGTTTTCTCATCATACTTAGGAAATTCCTGAGGTACAAAAAGACCTCCATCCTTAGAAATACCTTGTGCAATCGCTTGTGCTGAGGAAACAACCTCTGCAGCGTTCTGAGTACTGTTATATAACATTGAAATCTTCCTTTCAAATGACTTTAAACATAAAATATTTTACTACATTATTTGCTAAATGTCAAAGTTTTCAAAGAAATTAAGTGCATTTTTATAAAAAATCTTTTGAATAAGGTCATCATTATACCCATTTTTGGAAAACATATCGCAAATTTTGTCAATTGATGCTGTTCCATTTATATTTTTAGCTAAAACACAACCATCAAAATCCGAACCAATAGCAATTGAGTTTTCACCGCCAAGAGATAAAAAATGTTCTGTATGTCTTAAAATATCATCCATACAAGCATTATCAGGGACATTATTAAGAAATGCATTGTGAAAATTAATACCAACGATTCCTCCCCTGTCACATATAATTTTAAATTGTTCATCAGTAAGATTTCGACGATGATTTGTAATACTTCGAGAATTTGAATGAGATGCTATAAAAGGTCGAGATGTAATTTCTGAAACATCATAAAAAAGTCTATCGCTTGCATGGGATATGTCAATAATAATTTTATGCCTTTCCATTTCAGCAACGGCTTTTCTGCCAAATTCAGTTAAACCCAAAGTATTATTGGTATCCGCACCATCACCAATACAATTATGATCATTCCAAGTAAGAGTAATCATTTTTACTCCGAGCTTTGCAAATTTTTCTATACTTTCAAGCTTTTTATTTATCGCTAAACCATTTTCTATTGTAAAGAAAGCTGTGTTTGTATATTTACTAAACGATTTTGCTGTATCTTTAAATTTATCTATCAATGTAATTTCATTATCATAACATTCATTTAAAAGCTTATTATATGCTTTTAAGAACAGTTCATCTGCCTCATCTCCATTTAATTTATCAGGTATCCAAATTGCATAGCACTGAAGTTTATGCGAATTGGTTCTTTTATCAATTAACTGACATTCAAGTGCTTTATCTGAAAACGAAATATTTTGAGTTACAGCTTTATATAGAGTATCGCAATGCAAATCAATAAGGTGCATATCCACCCTCCTGTATAAAAGCATTTTCAATATAATTGATATTAATAACCTTTAAAGTTTTACTGTCAATATAAACCTCGCAAACATCAAACCTTGAATATTTATCGGTATCATTTTCAAGTAAATATGCAGCCGCAGTTTTAATTATTTTTCTTTGTTTTTGTTTATCGACCGCATCAACCGGTTGAGTCATTGATTCTATATGTCGGGTTTTAACCTCAACAAAAATAATATATTCCTTATTTGAAGCAATTATATCAACTTCACCATAATTTTTTCGGTAGTTGCGTTCTAGTATTTTATATTTATTCTTTCTAAGAAATTTAGCGACATATTCTTCACCTATGTCGCCAATATCTTTTGTCTTAAATATATTCATTTCTTTATAAATCAAATTATTACCATAATTATTTGGAAAGTATTTTTTTAAGAAAGCTTGCTCTGTGATATGGACAAGGGCCAAATTCCTTTAAGGCTTGAGTATGTAGCTTTGTGCCGTAACCTTTATGTTTATCAAAATGATATTGAGGATATTCCTTTGCATATTCATACAAAAGCCTATCTCTTGAAACCTTAGCTAAAATTGAAGCACAAGCAATTGACATTGACTTTGCATCGCCTTTTACAATACACTCACCTGCAATATCAAGCGGAGGAAGTCTGTTACCATCAATCATAGCATAATCAGCTTTTATTTCAAGTCCCTCTACCGCCCTTTTCATTGCAAGCATCGTAGCGTTAAGTATATTATATTCCTCTATTTCTTCAACTGTTGCAAAAGCAATACAATAAGAAAGAGCCTGTTCCTTTATAATATCAAAAAGCATTTCTCTTTTCTTCTCAGAAAGCTTTTTTGAATCGTTTACGCCCTCAATAATAGTATCATTCGGAAGAATAACCGCAGCCGCACACACAGGACCTGCAAGTGGACCTCTACCGGCTTCATCAACCCCGCAAACAAATTTAAAACCATTATTTAAAGCGTTTTGTTCGTATTCAAGCCAATTCATTTCACACCTCTAATTAATCACGGCATTTCAACTGTAATTCTGCCAAGCTTTGCACTTCTAAATTCATCAAGGAGCATTATAGCAGCTCTTTCAGTATTTACCTCTCCACCTGAAACAAGCATACCACGCTTTTTACCGATAAGCGAAAGCAATTCATATGATTCAATCTCTTCGAGATTAGTTTCTTCAAGTTTAAATCTTGTAATAAAATCCTTTGGTTTAAGCTCTTTGAGAAAATCGAGTAATCTTACAGCAAGCAATTCAGTGTCAAGAATCTGATCTTTAACTGCACCTGTAAACGCAAGATGCTCACCAACAAGTTGGTCATCAAACTTAGGCCAAAGTACACCAGGAGTATCAAGCATTTCAAGATTTTTTGCAATTGTATACCACTGATTACCTCTTGTAACACCGGGTCTATCTTCAACCTTTGCTCTGTTATGCTTAGCAATTCTATTTATAAATGAAGATTTTCCAACATTAGGAATACCGACAATCATTATTCTTAAAGTTGGATTTACCATACCTTTAGCTTTTAAATTAGCAATACGCTTACTTAAAACGCTATTTACAGCAGGTGCAAACTGGTTTAAACCGTGACCACTTTTGCAATCAACAGCAATAGCAGTAACCCCTTGCTGTTTATAATATTCAATCCACTTTTTAGTAGCAGTTTGATTAGCCATATCACATTTATTAAGCAAAATAACCCTAGGTTTATTTTGTATAAGCTTACTTAAATCAGGATTTCTGCTGCTTACAGGAATTCTGGCATCAATAATTTCTGCAACAGCATCAACAAGTTTAAGACTCGCCTGAATTTGTCTTTTGGTTTTGGTCATATGACCCGGAAACCACTGTATATTCTGCATTTCACTCATAAAACTACACCCTTTAATATAAATAAGAAATTCTGTCGAACGGATAAAATATAAACTGAGCTTTACCTAAAACATCTTCAACAGGTATAAGCCCAACAGAACTGTCACGACTATCAAGCGAAATCATTCTGTTATCACCCATTACAAAAACATATCCCTTCGGAATAACATAAGGAATATTCCAATCGTGGTTTGGTCTCTTGGTAAAGGAAGAAATATATTTCTCATTTAGAATAATACCATCTACACAAACTTCACCCGTATTATAGTCAATTTGTAGAGTTTGCCCTTCGGTAGCAATAACTCGCTTAATGATAATTTTTTCAATCATATCTTCTGCATTTATCGCAATAATATCATTATTCTGAGGAGTATACATAAAATTAGTAAGCATTATTTTATCACCGTCATGTAATGTATTATCCATAGAACTACCTACTATATTGGCATCTCTTATCACAAAAGTAAAAACAAGTGACACAATAGCAAATACAAATATCACAGTTTTGCACATATCAAACACAAAATTGGGTATTTTTAAAGTATTTTCCAAAAAAAGAGATTTTTTAAATTTTCTCATAATGTCCTCCAATATCTGCAAAAATCTATAATTAACCATATATAAAACTAAAAGCTTATTTCTATTATAAAACAGAAATAAGCTTAATACAATATAAATTTAGAATAAAAAATATTTTATTTTATTATATTAATATAGTCCACCAATATGGTCAAACGGAAATACCACAAACTGAGCTTTACCGATAACATTTTCAACATCAATAAGACCAACCTCAGTGCTTCGGCTATCAAGAGAAACCCTACGATTATCTCCTAAAACTAACACCTTACCCTCTGGAATTTCCTCAGGAATTTGGTTATCACCAAAATTACCACTAAATGTTGTACCTGTAATATATGGCTCATCAAGCACGATTCCGTCAACAATGATTTTTTCGCCCTCGTAATCAAATTTAACCTTTTGACCCTCAGTAGCGATAACTCTTTTAATAATAGGATTAGCGTATTTTTCACCATGAGATATAACTACGATATCCTGATTTTTTGGTGTATAAAATAAGTTTGAAACAATTACTTTATCATTACTAGACAAAGTTGCGTACATTGATGACCCATCAACATCAACAAGTCTAAAAATAAATGTAAGACAAACAATTACTATTGCAATTGCAAAAAGCACACATCTAATCCAATCGTAAATATTAGCAGTAAAGCCCTCATCAGGTAAAGCTTTAAAGCTTTTAGTTTTACGAGAATGTTTCTTTTCAATTATCTCATCATCTTCTGCATCATTAAGAATAATTGAATCAGCAATATTCTCTTCATATGTATTATTATTGCTCATATTTTACACCTTCTTTAATCAAGCGTCATCAAAATAACAGAATAGTAAAAATCGAGTGTCCTTCAAGCAGGTTAAACATATAACTTGTAAAATAAATTAATACTTATATGCTTGACTGTTAAGAAGAAATTCTTATAAAGTAAAAAGGGACTGTGTGACAGTCCCTTTGTCATTTGTGAATTACTTACGAATCTGTTCCTTAACCTTAGCAGCCTTACCAACTCTGTCACGGAGATAGTAGAGCTTGCTTCTGCGAACCTTACCGTAACGAATAACCTGTACATCTTTTACATTTGGTGAGTGGAGTGGGAATACTCTTTCAACACCAACACCATAAGCTACACGTCTTACAGTAAATGTTTCAGCTACGCCACTGCCTCTTTTAGCAATAACAGTACCCTCAAACATCTGGATTCTTTCTCTTTCGCCTTCACGAATGTTTACTGATACTCTTACAGTATCACCGATGCCGAATTCAGGAGTTGTCTCCTTAACTGAACCAGCTGCAATTGTTCTTAATGCGTCCATTTTTATCCTCCTAATTTTCCCGATATTCTTACCAAAAGGCAGAGGACTATCAGCTTCAATATGACGGCTAAGCCGTTACTTGAACCGCGTCGAGAGTAACGACGGTTTCAAATGCCTATATATAATACCACATAAGCAAACAAAATGCAAGTATTTTTTTAATTTATATATTACATACTTATATTTTTTAATTTTTGCAGGTATTTTTGAAAATAGTCAGGTAAATCAGATTCAAATTCAAGATATTCCTTTGTAAAAGGATGAATAAATCCGATTTTTTTTGCATGAAGACATTGACCTGCAAATGCAGTTTTTTCATTTTTCACACCGTATACCAAGTCACCCGACACAGGATGACCAAGATAAGCCATATGAACCCTAATTTGATGTGTTCTGCCGGTTTCAAGCCTACATCTTATATGAGTATATCCCTTAAACCTTTGAATAACTTTATAATGTGTAACTGCGTTTTTGCTGTTTTTATCAATAACGCACATTTTCTTTCTGTCAACAGGATGTCTGCCTATTGGTGCATCTACAGTACCTTCATCAGCTTTCAGATTACCATACACAACTGCCTCATATTCTCTAGTAAAAGAATGAGCCTTAATTTGCTCTGCTAATAAAGAATGAGAAAAATCATTTTTAGCTACAATCAATAAACCGCTGGTATCCTTATCAATTCTGTGAACAATTCCGGGACGCATAACGCCATTTATCCCCGAAAGGCTGTCACCGCAATGATAAAGCAAAGCATTAACGAGTGTGCCATTATAATTGCCAGCCGCAGGATGTACTACCATATCTTTCGGTTTATTAACAACAAGCAACCACTTATCTTCATAAATAACATCAAGCGGAATATTCTCCGCCTCTGCTTCATACGCAACTGGGTCAGGAATTATAATTTTAATATTATCACAAGCTTTTAGCTTATAATTTTTAGGTACGGTTTTACCATTAACCAAAACATTACCGCTTTCAATAAGATTAACAGCAGATGAACGAGATATATCGGGAACATTATCAGCTATAAATCTATCTATTCTGATTGAGGCTTCGTTAGATATAAATTCATAATCAGTCATTGTTGTTAATCACCTTGTTTAATTCAGGTTTATTTGCATCAGCTTTTTTGCTCTCAGCAAAAAACATTACATAAATAATAAGCATTACTGTGCCAACTGTAATGCAATAATCAGCAAAATTGCATACCGGAGGGAAAAATGACAAACTCAAATAATCAATTACATATCCGTAAAAAATACGATCTATCAAATTTCCTATACCGCCACCAACAATAAGTGCTGAACAAATATAAAAGAATTTTCCGGCAGGTTTTTTCCAAAACATATAAACAATTATGCCAATGATAAGAACTGAAGTAAGTGCTACAAAAATCCAACGCATATCTGTAAACATTCCGAAAGCTACTCCCCTGTTCTCAACATATGACAATTTAAATAGATTTTCAATAACATTTATAGAACCAACAGGTCGCACATATAAGTTGACAAAGTACTTTATTATTTGATCTGCAACAGCAATAGCAACAGCAATTATAAGAGCAATAAAAGTCATAAAGCCTCCTATAAAGATAAATCGGTGTGTTTTTGCACACCGATTTATAAACTTAAATAATTATTTTAGATTTTCACAACAACGAGAGCAAAGTGTAGGATGCTCGCTGTCAGTACCAACTGTTTCACTGATTGACCAACAACGCTCACACTTTTCACCGCTTGCCTTTGAAACAGCAATTTCAAACTCACCGTTATTATCAACGATTTCTACAGCGGATACAATTAATGCCGCACAAAGTTCAGGCTCAGCCTTTTTAATAAATTCAAGCTTCTCGCCACTTGAAGAAAGTGTAACCTTTGCTTCAAGTGAACCCTTAATTGTTTTATCCTTAATGAATGCTTCAAGTGCTTTCTTAACATCATCTCTAAGCTCATGAATTTCATCCCAGAATGACATAAAGCCTTCATCAGCAGAAACATCAAGCTTTTCAGGCATTTCATTGAAGATTACATGTTCAGACTTATCATTTGATGAATGAGGCATAAATTTCCAGATTTCATCAGCTGTAAATGCAAGAATAGGTGCAATCATTCTTGTCATAGCATCCAAAATCATATAAATTGTTGTCTGTGCAGCTCTACGCTTAAGACTGTCAGACTTTTCTGTATAAAGTCTATCTTTAAGAACATCAAGATAGAAGTTAGACATATCAACAACACAGAAATTATGAATTGAATGATAAACCATATGGAACTCATACTTATCATAAGCATCTTTAACCTTATCAATAAGAGCATTAAGCTTAGCAATAGCCCACTTGTCGATAGGTAAAAGCTGATCAGCAGAAACCATATCTGTATCAGGATTGAAGTCAGAAATATTACCAAGAATATATCTTGCAGTATTTCTAATCTTTCTGTAAGCCTCAGAAAGCTGCTTTAATATATCCTTAGAAATTCTGATATCAGCATGATAGTCAGAAGAAGCTACCCAAAGTCTTAAAACATCAGCACCATACTGGTCGATAACCTCCTGAGGGTCAATACCGTTACCCAAGGATTTATGCATTACTCTGCCGTTACCATCAACAACCCAGCCATGAGTAAGAACAGCTCTGTAAGGAGCAGTACCCATAGTAGCAACAGATGTAAGAAGTGATGACTGGAACCAACCTCTGTACTGGTCAGCACCTTCTAAATAAAGGTCAGCAGGCCACTTGAGATAGTCACGGTTCTTAAGAACAGCCGCATGTGAAGAGCCACTGTCAAACCAAACATCCATAATATCCTTTTCTTTTGTAAAGTGAGTGCAACCGCACTTTGAGCATTTATATTCTTTAGGAAGAATCTCATTAGCTTCGTGTGTAAACCAAGCATTAGAGCCTTCTTTACCAAATAATTCAGCTACTGCAAGCATAGCTTCTCTATCAATAAGAGGTTCGCCGCAATCCTCACAATAGAATATTGGGATAGGCACACCCCATTTACGCTGACGAGAAATACACCAGTCTTTTCTCTCTCTAACCATTGAGGTAATTCTGTCCTTACCCCAACCAGGAATCCACTCAACATCGTCGATAGCCTTGATTGCGGCATCCTTAAAGTCGTCAACAGAACAGAACCACTGGTCTGTAGCACGGAAAAGAACCGGCTGCTTACATCTCCAGCAATGTGGATACTGGTGAATAATCTTTTTAAGAGCAAACAACGCACCAACCTTATCAAGATACTGTGCAATAGGCTTGTTTGCATCATCAGTTTTTAAACCTGCAAACTGACCAGCATCCTCAGTGAGAACGCCGTTTGAATCAACAGGAACAATAATAGGAATTTCAGGGTAATTGCGACATACATCATAGTCTTCTACACCGTGACCAGGAGCTGTATGTACACAACCTGTACCACTTTCAAGAGTTACATGGTCACCAACAATTACAACAGACTCTCTATCCATAAACGGATGAGCTGTCTTCATATATTCAAGCTCTGAGCCCTTAATTGTAGCCACAACTTCATAATCTGTAATTTCAGCAGCTTCCATTGCAGACTTATAAAGCTCCTCAGCCATTACATAGAATTCATCACCACATTTAACAACAGCGTAATCGAATGTAGGTCCAACACAAATTGCAACATTACCTGGTAATGTCCAAGTTGTTGTTGTCCAAATTACAAAGAATGTCTTAGCAGGGTCAACGCCAAGTGCTGAAAGCTTACCAAGATCATCTGTTACATTAAACTTAACATAAATTGAATGACAAGGATCCTCAGCGTATTCAATTTCAGCTTCTGCAAGAGCAGTTTTACATTCAGGGCACCAATACACAGGCTTTAAACCCTTATAAATATAACCCTTGCAAGCCATTTCAGCAAAAATCTTAATCTGCTCAGCTTCAAAATCATGCTGTAATGTAATATATGGATTATCCCACTCAGCAATAACGCCAAGACGCTTAAACTGATTTCTCTGATCATTAAGATATTCATCAACATATTCCTGACAAATTCTTCTTAATTCCACATCAGAAATATCGGCTGAACTGCCAACACCGGCTTTCTTTCTTGCCTTAAGCTCAGTTGGAAGACCGTGTGTATCCCAACCGGGAACAAACGGAGCTTTAAATCCTGACATATTTTTATATCTTACAATAAAATCCTTTAAGATTTTATTAAGTGCAGTGCCAAGGTGGATATTACCGTTAGCGTATGGAGGGCCATCGTGAAGAACAAACAAAGGCTTACCTTCATTGACTTCCATTAATTTCTCATAAATCTTTTCATCTTCCCAATTTTGAAGAGTTACAGGTTCACTTTTTGGAAGACCTGCACGCATAGGAAAATCGGTTTTAGGAAGATTAAGTGTTAAATTATAATCCTGGGACATTTTTATTACCCTTTCAAAATTATTTGCCGAAAAATTAATTAGTCGGCAGAAACATCATAATTATCACCAAATTTTAGGTGAGCAAATTTATTAGTTTGCTTTTGTGGCTGAATAGCCGGAATATCAGCAAATAGATTTGCTTTTTCTTCAACTACTTCTGTGTTAGTCTGAACCTGAGCCTTAGCAAGCTCAGCTTCAAGAAGCTCTTCAACAGACTGAGATACCTCGGATTGAACATCTTGAACTGATGAAGATACAATATCCTCAGTAGGATACTTTTCATTTAAAGTCTGCTTTGTAGTTTCTAAATCAACTGATGTAGGTAAATCGCCTATAGCCTGAATGTGCTTTTTATAAAGCTCAATAAGCTCATTTCTGAGATTCACTGCATCAGACTGAAGCTGAAGATAATTTTCCTTTTCTATAGCAGTCATTTTATTAGAATCAACAAGAAGAGCCTGAGCCTTAGCCTCAGCATCTCTTACAATCTTTGCTGCCTTTTCCTTAGCTTCTCTGATACAAGCATCAGAAACCTTTTGAGAAGCAAGAAGTGCATTTCTTACTGTTTCTTCATCTGCTCTGTACTGCTCTATTCTTGTAGCAAGTACATCAATTTTATGTACGAGATTAGTTTTTTCCTTTTTAAGCTGTTCAAAAGTTCAATAACATCTTCTACAAAGGCATCAACATCATCACCGTTATAGCCGGCTTTACGCTTTGCCTGTCTGAAAGTTATATTTTTAATTTCATCAATTGTAATCATAACCTGCACTCCTATCTAAAATAAATAACCGATATTTTTAGACGACCCTTCTTACTGAAACCCAGAACGCCGTTTAAAACAAACTTACCTATACCTCTAACTGAAAAAACATCCTTTTCTTTTAGGTTACGACTTACATTATTTTCTTCAAAATAATTCACACAAACATTTCCCGATAAAATAATTGTACGTGTTTTTTCTCTGGAATAATTTGCTACTGCCGCAACAATATTATCAAGCCTAAGTGAAGATACAGTATAAAACTTTTCTTCAAAACCTCTGCCTTGTGGAAGTTTTTGCAAATTTGCATCACAGACTTTAACCCCGACATTACCAATTTTTGAAATCTGAGATACTATATAATCTTTCATTTCCGATTTTACAAATGTAACACATCTGCCGTCTTCAATTAAAATATCACCGACAGTTTCTCGTTCAATTCCAAGCGACATTAAAGCACCTAAAAAATTACGATGAGTTAAATTATCGCAAGCTCTGAACTTAAATTCAATTGCAGAAATCGGAAATAAGGATTTATCGGTATCGTCATAGAATATACCGAGCATCTTTCTTTCGCAGTTATCATAACCACCACAAAACAAGTAATTATCAAAATAAATCTGTTTCAGATACGCTGAGGCAATTGCCTGCTTTCTTTCGCTCATAAACGAAAGAAAGTAAGGCTTTTGCCAAGTAAGGCATAAATTAATTGCATCATCAATTTTTGAGCAAAAAAGCTCATCTTTATCAGAAGTAAATACCACTGTTTTCTAATTCATCAAGCAAATCATCGCCTGTAAGGTCAACATTTGCAGGAATAATAATATATGTGTTTGTTGCAACTCTTTTAATTTTGCCGTGATTTGCATAAGCAACACCACTGAGGAAATCAAGAATTCTTCTTGCCATATCCTTATTTGTATCCTCGAGATTAAGCACAACAGTATGAGTTTTCATAAGCTCATCTGCAATAGAACGAGTTTCCTCACCAAAACGCTCAGGCTTAAAAATACCGACCTGTAGCTTAGCAGTTGCATTAATATTAACAACTTTATTTCTGCTAATGCTTTCACGAGAATCTCTAGCAGAAGTTTCTCTTTCTCTTACAGGAGTTTCCTCTGCTACTTCATCGGCCGCTTCGTCAGCATAGCCGTACTCATCATACTCGTACTCATCGTCCGGAGCGTCCCACATGCGTTTAAACTTGTCTACAATACCTGCCATATATATTTCCTCCTAAAATTATGTGTAAAGTCTTTCACCGAAAAGAGACGAACCCACTCTTACCATATTGGCACCTTCCAAAATCGCCTCATAATAATCGGCTGACATTCCCATTGATAGAATAGTCATACTTATATTATCTAATTTTTTTGACGATATGTCAATAAATATATTATGCATATTATTAAAAAATTTAGAAATTTTATGTTTAGAATCACAAATCGGTGGTATAGCCATAAGACCTTTAACAGAAACAGCATCTAATTGTGCAATTTGACAAAGCAATTCTTCGAGCTGTTCAGGATATACACCCGATTTATTCTCTTCTCTACCGATATTAACCTCAACAAGCACATCAGTAACTTTATTATACTTTAAAGATTGCTTTGAAATTTCAGTTGCAAGCTTTAATGAATCTACCGACTGAATCAAATCAACCTTATCTACAATTTGTCTTACCTTATTTGATTGAAGATGACCAATAAACTGCAAAGAACAATTATCGAGGTTGTATTTATCATACTTAGAAATAAGCTCCTGCACTTTATTTTCACCAATATGGTCAAGACCAAGTGAAATGGCATAATTAATTATTTCAGGGTCAACTGTCTTGGTAGCAGCAAGAAAAGTAATATCTTCTCTTTTTTTGCCTACCTTTTGTGCCGCCTCATTTATACGCTCATTAATAAGCTTGTAATTATACTCAATATCACTTAATAATTTTGCCGTCATACAAATCATCTCCTTCAAGTATTACTTGGTCATATAAAGAAATTGTTTCATCGACAAACAAAACACCATCTTCAGGGTCAGTATCGCAAATTACAAAATCATTACCTGCATATAAAATCGAAATCTGCTTAAACTGAACTTCACTTCCATGAAGAACATAAACTCCCTGAACTTTTTTCTTCTCTACTGTTTTATTACCGTTATCATCGTATATATTCTTTTCAATATAATCATCGTGAATAGCTTTTTTACTGATACGAAGTCCAGAGTAAGTTCCAAGACCGATTTCTATCGGTTCATTACGAGTTTCCGCAAGGTCAGTACTCATATAATTACATTTAAGAATAAGTAAAGCATCTGATTTTTTATTATTTTGAATTATTTTATAAATAGAAGCTTTTACATGCTCGGTTGAAGCATCTGCAAATAAAACTGTAACATTACTGTCCCAAAGTTCAAGACTTCTAGCTTCGTCAGCAGTTACCTTACAAGCTATATACCAGTTTGAACCTGAAATTACCTTACCAGCTGTATCGTCAGGAACATTTGATTTTTTTATATCTTTAATATCATCAAGAGTAAGCTTGTCGATATTATCATAATCAAACGCTTTTTCATAGCCGTCACAATAAGATAAGAAGTAACCTGCTTTTGGTGTAGTAATAAGACCTTTACTTTTACCGCTTGACGCTTTTAACTGATTAATCTCATTTTTTAGCTGTGCAATCTCAGTTGAAAAGCTTGAAATTTTACCTGTATAAGCCTGCATTTGATTTATTGAATATAACAGATTACTTGCGTTATCATTAGCTGCAGTTATATTTCTGCGGTTTGTATCATCAATATAAGAAATAATATTATTATATATTTGAGAATTGATAGTTTCAATTCCCATTCCGCTTGTATTGAAAGATTTTTGCAAGCTTTCAAGTGAACTGAGTTGTTTTTCTAAAGATTCAATTTTAGTTTGTGCCGCCGCATCTGAAGCAGTAGAATAAATTTTTGCAATCTCTCCCCCGGCTTTTACGGCATCACCATCATCAACAGAAAAAGAAAGCACACCATCTGATCTATTTAATATATAATTCTCATCTCTTATAATTACAGCATTTGAAAATATTTTATCTGTAATTGTAGTTTCAACAGCATTTTCAATAGGTAGCATTGAAAAATTAGCACTAAAAAGCAGATATACAGCATAAACCAACGCAAGTACTGTCATTGCGGCAACAAGTATGCGTTTGAATAATAATTTATCCATATTATAAGCCTCTTTCTACTATTGAAGCTGCATCATTGAATAATTCTTCAAAAGAATTGTATTCATCTATATACAGCCAATTAATATCCGCATCACGCTTAAACCAAGTAAGCTGACGCTTGGCATATCTTCGAGTTTCTTGTTTAAGTTTTTCAATACATTCATCAAGTGATTTTTCATTATTGAAATACGGCATAAGCTCTTTATATCCAATAGCCTTGATTGAAGTAAAGCTTAATTCTGAGTTGATAACCTTTTCTGCTTCGTCAAGCAAACCGTCATCAAGCATTTTATCCACTCGCATATTTATGCGATTATATATATATTCCCTGTTTTTTGCATTTAATCCAAGCTTAATTGCAGAATAAGGACTTTTAATAAGCTTAGATTTCTCATTTTGCTCTGTTATAGTTATACCATTAGTTTTATAAAATTCAATTGCACGAATAATTCTTTTAGGGTTTCTCTCCTGAAATAAACGATTGTAAGAAGCCTTGTCAAACTCTTTTAACATTTCAAGAAGTTTTTCAATTCCCTCTGATTCATAAACGGAATAAAGCTCAGCACAAAGCTGTTCATCTCTTTGTTCATCGTTAAAAGCAATGTTATTAAGCAAAGAATCGACATAAAGCCCTGTACCACCAACAATAACAGGTATCTTTCCTCTTGAATTAATATCCTCTATACAAGCCTTTGCATCCTGAACATACATAGCAACCGAATAGGTTTTGTCAGCCGGTAAAAAATCAATAAGATGATGCTTTATACCATCCATTTCGATTTCATCAGGCTTAGCTGTTGCAATTTTCATTCCCTTATAAATCTGCATTGAATCAGCAGAAATTATCTCGCCATTAAAGCGTTTTGCAAGCTCTATTGATAGCTTTGTTTTACCCGAAGCCGTTGGACCGACAACGGAAATAAGCTTTATGGAATTTTCCAGAAAAATCACACCCTGCCGAATTGTTTTTCGATTTCATACTTAGTCATAACTATACAAATTGGTCTGCCGTGAGGGCAATATTTAAGTTGAGGGTCATCCTCAAGTTTTTTTACAATATCAATAAGCTCCTGTGGAGTACTTTTATTTCCTGCTTTAATTGCAGAACGACAAGCGACATTATGATAAAACCAATCCATTTTTTCGGTATAAATATCCTTTTTGCCACTTGCGATATATTCCGACATTTCTTCTATACAATCAGAAACATCAGCCGCATCAAGATACTGAGGTGCACTGCGAACCAAAACTGAACCATCGCCAAAATCCTCAACATCAAATGCACACTTTTTAAACATTTCAAGATTATTAATTACCGCATCGTATTCATTTTTGCCAAGAGTGACCATAACCGGCTGTAAAAGAAGCTGTGAAAATGAACCTGCATTTTCAGCTTTTAACTTCTCATAAATCATTCTCTCGTGAGCCGCATGTTTATCAATAAAAATGATTTCTTTTGAATTTTTCTCGGCAATTATATAAGTATTAAATGCTTCGCCTATGTATTTGAGGTGAACCTCATTTTGCTTAATTAAAACAGGCTCTTGCACCTCATCCGATTTAAAAATTAAAGGTTCTGATTTTTTACTTTCAGCCTTTTCAATCAACTGTGGTATTTCAGGCTCCATATTTATATTGACATCAGAAAAATTATTAGAAACATCATTTTCAGTTTTAATAATTTCTTCTGTTTTAACTGATTCACCTATAAAAGATTCTTGTTGATTACTCGATTTTTGTTTAATATCAGGTTCAATAATTAAAGGTTGTGACGGCTTCTCTGTATTTTTTTTGATAGCTTGTTTTGAAAAAATATCGAACGGATTAACCGACTCAGTTACCTTAATATTATCAATATTCTGCTTCGATATTAACTTATTTTCCTTAATCTGAGGCTTAAAATCAATATCGCTAAATGGATTAAACTCATCTGTTGTTTTATTTTTCGTCTGAGAACTCACATCCTGTTGCTTTGGAACATCCTTTGTTTGAGGTTGTGATATCTGCGGCTGTTGTATTTCTTTAGGTTTATTTAAAATAGCCTGAGCGTTTTTAAACGGATTAAAAACACGCTTCTCACTGATATGAGGAGCATTTTGATTAAACACGGCATTTTTTCGTCCGTCATGCTCCATAAGTGATGACTTTACAGCATGGTAAATTGTATCAAATACAGGTCGTTCATTAATAAAACGAACCTCGATTTTTGCAGGATGAACATTCACATCAATAATTTCATACGGTAAATCAAGCTGTAAAACACAGGAGGGAAACTTACCTACCATAATAGAGCCTTTAAAAGCTTCCTCAATGGCTGCCATACCTGTTCTTGTTTTGATATATCTGCCATTTATGAAAAAGTTCTGCATATTTCTGTTTGGACGAGCATTTTCAGGCTTACAAATATAACCTTTTACACTTATTGCATCAAGCTTATAATCTACAGGAATCAAACCATTTGCAAAATCTCTTCCAAATACCGAATAAATAGCTGAAAGAAGTTTTCCGTCACCATATGTTCGTAAGGCTTGTTTACCATCTTTTATATAGGTAAAAGATATTTCAGGATGCGATAATGCAACCTTGTCAATAATATTTGAAACTGCATTCCCCTCAGATACATCTTTTTTTAAAAACTTTGCTCTTGCAGGAATATTATAAAATAAATCTCTGATAACAAAAGTTGTACCAATCGGACAACCTGCATCATCAAAGCTCTTTTCTTCTCCGCCCTCTATCTGATAACAAGTACCGATTTGTTCATTTTCATTTCTTGTAATGAGTTGAAGACGAGATACTGCACAAATTGAAGCAAGTGCCTCTCCTCTAAAACCGAGAGTTGAGATACAATCAAGGTCATCCTGAACTTTAACCTTACTTGTAGCATGGCGAAGAAAAGCTTTTTTTATATCGTCACGATAAATTCCGCAACCATCGTCGGCAACACGCATAAATGTAGTTCCGCCGTTTTTTATTTCGACTGTAATATTTTTAGCACCTGCATCAATTGAATTTTCTACAAGTTCTTTTATTACCGAAGCCGGTCTTTCAACCACTTCACCTGCCGCAATAAGCTCAGCCATATGCTTATCAAGCACATTAATTACACCCATACTGTCACCGCCTTTCGTTTGTTATATTTTGTTATATTATATTTTAAATCATTTCCTTTAACTCATACAAAAGATTTAAAGCTTCAATAGGAGTTAAAGTATTTATATCAGTTTTCTTTAGTTTTTCAGCAACAGGATTTTCAGCCGCACCTAAAAGCGATAGCTGCATATCATCATCTTTTGCAGATTTTTGAACAACTATTTGAGAATTTCCACTTTCAAGCTCTTTCAAAATTTCCTTTGCTCGTTCAATAATCGAGTGCGGAACACCTGCAAGCTTTGCTACCTCAATACCGTAGCTATCGTCAGCACCGCCGGGGATTATTCTGCGTAAAAATGTAATATCATCTCCACGCTTTTTAACTGCTATGTTATAGTTTCTTACTCCGTCGAGTAAATCCTCCATAACAGTAAGCTCGTGATAATGAGTTGCAAAAAGTGTCTTTGCACCAAGCTTCTTTTTATCGGCACAATATTCTAAAACCGCACGAGCAATACTCATTCCGTCAAAGGTTGAAGTACCTCTGCCGATTTCATCAAGAATAAGTAAGCTTTTTGAGGTTGCATTTTTTACAATATTTGCCACTTCGTTCATCTCAACCATAAAGGTTGACTGACCTGAAGCTAGGTCATCTGAAGCACCCACACGAGTAAAAATGCTGTCTACTATTCCAATTTCAGCAGAAGATGCAGGAACAAAACTACCGATCTGAGCCATAAGAACAATTAACGCAATCTGACGCATATAAGTAGACTTACCCGCCATATTTGGGCCTGTTATAATAGCTACTCGTTCAGATTGATTGTCAAGATGAACATCATTTGGTACAAACGGAGTATCTTTTAAAAGTGCTTCAACAACAGGATGACGAGAATCCTTGATTCTTAATACACTGGAAAGATTTACAGTCGGTCTTATGTACCTATTATCAGACGCAACATTTGCTAGAGCAGTTATAACATCAAGAACAGCTATTGCCTTTGCAGTCTGCTGTATTCTTTCAAGGTTATCAGCAACTCTTTTTCTGATTGCATCAAATAAAGCAAATTCCATTGAAAAAGAGCGGTCCTTAGCACCTAAGATTCTTCCTTCAATTTCCTTTAAATCCTGAGTTATGTAGCGTTCGCAATTTGTAAGTGTCTGCTTTCTTATATAAGTATCAGGTACCATATTTTTATAGGAATTAGAAACCTCAATATAATATCCGAATACTCGATTATAGCCAACCTTTAACTTAGGTATGCCTGTTGCTTCTCGTTGATCAGCCTCAATTTTAGAAAGAATATCCTTTGAATCATTCATATCAGATGTAACACTATCAAGTTCAGCATTATAGCCTTGCCTAATCATTCCACCCTCACGAACTGTAAAAGGAGGTTCATCAACAATTGAAGTATCAATCAACTGACAAATATCCTCAAGTCGGTCAGTTTTATTATATATATCTTTTAAGTAAGATGACTTGCAATTCTTTAGCAAATCTGAAAGCTCAGGAAGTTTTACCAACGCAGAACAAAGCGAACGCAAATCTCTTGCATTTGCAGAACCGTAAACAATTTTTGTCATAAGTCGCTCAATATCAAAAATACCCGAAATGGTTTCGGTTATATCCATTCTGAGCATATTATCATTTACAAGCTCTTCTACGGCACTTTGTCTGTTATTAATAGTAGTAATATTAAGCAAAGGGTGCTCAAGCCAAGAACGCATAAGTCTTTTACCCATTGCTGTTTTTGTTTTATCAATTACCCAAAGCAAAGAACCTCTTTTTTCCTTAGACATCATTGTTTGGGTAAGCTCAAGATTACGCTGAGTGTTGTAATCAAGTCGCATATATTGATTTTCTTTATAAACATTTATATGATTTATTCGCTCAAGACCTGTTTTTTGAGTTTCTTTAAGATAAGAAAGTAAACCACCAATTGCAGACACTACCACAGCCTTATCTTCGACAAGGCTGTATTCGTCCTTAAATTGAGCCTTTACAATGTCTGCACAAAGCGATAAATCAAAGCTTTCATCAGCAAGCATTTCTACACCAGCTGATAGTTTAGTTTTTATAAATTTGGGTAATTCGGTGAATTTTACAACATCGCCACCGATTAAGATTTCTCTTGGGCTGTAGCTTGAAAGCTGAGAGATAAGTAAATTATAATAATCTTTACCTTCTATTTGCGTAGCATATAATTCGCCTGTAGAAATATCGCAAAATGTAATGCCAACAGTCTTTTTACACGCATAGATACAACAAATGTAATTGTTTTTACTCTCATCAAGCATACTGGATTCCATTACTGTACCGGGAGTAATAACCCTGATAATGTCACGCTTAACAATACCCTTAGCTGTAGCGGGGTCTTCGGTCTGCTCACAAATAGCAACCTTATATCCCTTAGCCACAAGACGAGCTATATAACCCTCACAGCTATGAAAAGGCACACCGCACATAGGAGCTCGCTCATCCAAACCACAATCTCTTCCGGTTAAAGTAAGCTCAAGCTCTTTAGAAGCAACCTTGGCATCATCGAAGAACATTTCATAGAAATCTCCCAAACGGAAGAAAAGAATACTATCCTTATTCTCCTCTTTAATTTTAAAATATTGTTTCATCATAGGAGATAACTCAGCCATATTCTCACACCCTTAACAAATAATGAAAACTAAACCTAAAAATCAGATTTATTAGTGACAGCCACCACAGCTTGCACAGCTGCCTGAGCATGATGACTGAGATAAATCAGCAGTTTCAGGGTCAGCACCCTCAGCACACTGCTGAACAATAGCAAGTACACGGCTTGCAATAGGATCAAACTTATCCTTAGCATCGTTGTAAGCTACCATATTTTCATTAGACATAATCTTTGAATAAAGCTCTCTCATTTCTGTATTAAGCTGTGAAAGCTTATCCTGGTCACGGTCGCTTTTTGAAGCTTCCTCGTTAATAGAAAGTCTTTTAAGATTAAACTCACCGATTAAATTCTGAAGCTCAGTATCTGCATCAGCCTTTTTCTGAGCCTCCTGAAGCATAATATATGATTCTTCCTGCTGAAGAAGTTTTCCAAGCTCTCTTGCTTTTGTAATAATATCCATTTTAATATCCTCCAATATTTTTAATATATATATAAATTATTAATTATACTAACTCGCCTTTGAGTATCCAATTGCGAGCTTTAGTAATTTTTACATTTTGGAAAGTTCCGATTAACTCTTTAGGAGCTTTAAGTTCAACAATAATATTGCCGCTTGTTCTGCCTGTAAGCTCATCGTTTTTACCGGTTTCGGCTTCAATCAGAACCTTTTCTACATTACCTACCATTGACGCACAACGCTTTGCGGCAATCTCTTCCTGAACATCAAGAAGTTCTCTAAACCACTTTGATTTTTCTTCTGCACTGATAGGGTCGTCCATCTCAGCCGCAGGTGTGCCGACTCTCGGAGAGTAAATAAAGGTAAATAGAGAAGTAAACTCAACCTCTCTGATAAGCGAAAGTGTTTCTTTAAAATCTTCGTAGGTTTCGCCAGGAAAGCCTACAATGATATCGCTTGTAAGAGAAAGCCCATCTATCTTTTCTTTCGCATAGTTTATAATTTCAAGGTATTTCTTTCTGTCATAATGACGATTCATAGCCTTTAAAATTCTGTCTGAACCACTCTGGAAAGGTAAATGGAGATGTTTACTTATATGTTTGCTCTGAGCAATTGTATCAATAAGTTCTTTTGAACAATCCTTTGGGTGGGATGTCATAAATCGCAACCAATAGTCGCCATCTATTGAATCAATCTCTCTTAACAATTGAGAAAAGTTTACACCATTTTCAAGCTTTTTACCATAAGAATTTACATTTTGTCCAAGCAATGTAATATCCTTGTAGCCGTCTTTTATCATCTGAGTTGCCTCAGCAATTATTATATCCTTTTCTCTGCTTCGTTCTCTGCCTCTTACATAAGGCACAATGCAATAGGTACAAAAGTTATTGCAACCGTACATAATAGGCAACCAGCCTTTAAATGTACCATCACGCTTAACAGGATAACCCTCATACACCTTTTGATCATCAATTCCCCTTTCAATAATACGCTTACCGTTTACAAGGGAATTATACATTAGCTCAGGAAAATGATGCAGAGAATGAGTACCAAAGACCAAACCAACAAAAGGAAAGCTATTGTAAATTCTGTCAGCAATATGCTTTTGTTCCATCATACAGCCACAAAGAGCTATAAGAACCTGAGGATGTTTTCTTTTAAGATTTTTAAGTGCACCGACATTTCCGAAAACTCTGTCTTCTGCGTGTTCACGCACTGCACAAGTATTAAAAAGAATAAAATCAGCATCATCAGGAGCATCAACAAAATCAAATCCTGATTTTGCAAGCATACCTTTAATTTTTTCACTATCTGCAACATTTTGCTGACATCCGTAAGTTCTGATATAGGCAAGAGGTTTTTCCCCTCTTTTACGGATTTCCATAATTTCAGCAATCAAGCTCATATACTCAGATTGTTTTTCAGCAACATTATTGCTTGTTAAAATGTTCTCCGGCAATTAACTGCACTCCTAACCCATTGTATTAACCGCTATATTATAACACAAAATATTCGGTTTTTCAATAAGTTTCATACGCTAAAGTAAAATAAACTGTAGGATTACAATAGATATGTTACAAAAAAGAGTTTGAACCGTGGAATTGTGGAAAACTGCAAGCAGTTTACACACAATCCCACAGTACTACGACTACTACTGCATAAATCAGAAG